>NZ_JAPTGC010000005.1 GCF_026891935.1 Methanocorpusculum vombati
TCAACACCGTAAAAGAGATCGGACCAAGCCCCATTGCAGCAGAAAGAAAGAGAAGAGGACTCTAAGATGAAAACATTACATCTTAATATGGTTACCCAGCGTGCCGTCGAAGAAGGCGAAGCAATGGAAGCTGGAAAAACCACCCAAAAATATTTTGATGTCTGCACCGTTGTTGAGATGAATGCAGATGACATCAGGGAGATGGGGATTTCACCCAACACTGTTGTCAAAGTAACCAGCGAATGCGGCGAAGTGTTTGTCAAAGCAATCATTGCACGTCAGACCTGCCCCCGCGGTCTCTGCCACATCCGCCAGGGTGTCTGGGCCAACCAGGTTGTTCCCCCGCGGACCCAGTCCACGGGCGAACCGCAGTACAGCGGCTTCCCGGTTACCATTGAACCTGCTCCGGATGCAAGAATCGTTCCCGCAGTTGAACTCGTACAGAAAGCCTGTAACAAATGGAACGGCCAGCTTCTGTGGCCAATGTGAGGTTAAATAATGCCAGAAGTAATCAAAAATGTCGCATGTCCGTACTGTGGTGCCTGCTGTGACGACCTGGAAGTCACCGTCGAAGACGGCAAAATTCTTGAGGTTAAAAACGCCTGCATCATCGGTACGGAAATCTACCACCATGCATCCCGTGAAGGCCGTGTCGGCAGCCCGCGTATGCGCCAGCCGGACGGAACCTACAAGGACATCACCTATGATGAAGCAATCGACTACACTGCCCGTATGCTGATCAAGGCAAAGAAGCCGCTGATTTACGGATTTGGCTCTACCAACTGTGAAGGTCAGGCAGCAGCCGGTCGTGTTGCAGAAGAAGCAGGAGCAGTCCTCGACAACTGTGCATCCATCTGCCATGGTTCCTCCTTCCTTGCAATCTTCGATACCGGATACCCGTCCTGTACTCTTGGTGAGGTCAAGAACCGTGCCGATGTCGTTATCTACTGGGGATCCAATCCGGCACACGCCCACCCGCGGCACATGTCCCGCTACGGTGTGTTTCCGAGAGGATTCTTCACCAACAAAGGTCACCGTGGCAGAAAAGTCATCTGTGTTGATCCGAGATACACCGATACCGCACGCTGTGCTGACTACTTCCTGCAGGTGAAACAGGGTCACGACTACGACCTGTTTGACGCCTTCCGTATGGTCATGCACGGTTACGCAGATGACGTCCCGGAGATTGTTGCCGGCGTTCCCAAAGAAAAGATCCTGGAAGTCTGCGATATCATCAAGAAGGGACGGTATGTGCACATCTTCTTCGGTATGGGTCTTTGCCACTCCGACGGTCGTAACCACAACATTGACATCGCCATCAATCTGGTTCGTGACATCAACGAAGTTACCAAGTGTACGATCATGGCAATGCGCGGACACTACAACATTGCAGGTCCCGGTGTCGTCTGGTCCTGGCAGTTCGGTTTCCCGTACTGTATCGATCTGTCGAAAGGCTCACACGCACACATGAACCCCGGAGAAACCTCCTCGGTGGATCTTGCTAACCGTGGCGAAGTCGATGCATTCATCAACATTGGAACTGACGCCGGAGCACACTTCCCGATACGTGCCTTCGAAAAACTCGGTTCCCACATCCCGATGGTCACCATTGACCCGAGCGTCAATATGGCAGCAACGGTTTCCGACGTGCACATCCCGGTTGCAATCGTCGGTGTTGAGACAGGTGGTATCTGCTACCGCATGGACAACGTGCCAATCCAGTACCGTGCAGTCGTCCCGCCGTACAACGGCATTCTGACTGACGAGGAACTGTTCAACAGAATCCTGAACCGGATGCTTGAGCTGAAGGAACAGGGCATTGAATGTGACGGCAAATGGGAGTATGCAAAGGCAATTCCGTCCTTAATCCCGGTGAAACTTGAGCCGGAGGCATAAGTTCATGACCGAATATATCATCAAAAACGGATGTGTTGTTGATCCGACCCAGAACATCAACGCACAGAAGATGGATATCTGCATCAAAGACGGCAAATTTGTTGACAAAGTCAGCAGTGCTGCCAAAGTCATTGATGCATCCGGCAAGCTGGTTATGGCCGCAGGTGTGGATATCCACTCCCACGTTGCCGGTCCGAAGGTGGACATGGGCCGTCTCTTCCGTCCGGAAGACAAACTGTTCCGCTCCCCGATGCGTGGAAAGAACACCAGAATGGAGATGGGTTTCTCCGTTCCGAGCACCACCAAGACGGGTTACGACTACGCCCGCCTCGGATTCGCCTTTGCAATGGAAGCTGCAATGCCGCCACTCGAGGCACCCCACGTGCATGAAGAGATCCGCGACACACCGATTATCGATGAAGGAGCCATGCCGGTTCTGGCAAACAACTGGTTCCTTCTGGAGTACTTCAAGAACGGCGAGATCGAAAACGCCGGTGCCTACGCATCCTGGATTCTGAACGCCACCCGCGGATTTGGTCTGAAGTGTGTGAACCCCGGAGGAACCGAAGCATGGGGATGGGGTCTGAACTGTATCACCATCCACGACAAGGTTCCGTACTTTGACATCACCCCGGCTGAAATTGTCACCGGCCTGATGGCAACGAACGAGTATCTCCGTCTGCCCCACTCCGTCCACGTGCATGCAAACAACCTCGGCAATCCGGGCAACTACGAAACCACCCTGGACACCCTGAAACTCGTTGAAGGCTTCTCTCCGAACAACGACTTCGGTCGTGAACAGGTCATGCACCACACGCACATCCAGTTCCACTGCTACGGCGGTGACTCCTTCAAGTCCGACTCGTTTGAGTCCAAGTCCAAGGAAGTTATGGACTACGTTAACAGCCAGAAGAAGCTGACCGTTGATGTCGGTCAGGTCACGCTTGATGAAACCACCACGATGACCGCCGACGGTCCGTTCGAGTACCACTTGACCCATATGAACCACCTGAAGTGGTCCAACGTGGATGTGGAGTTGGAGACGGCTGCTGGTATCGTTCCGTTCGTCTACGACCCGAAGACCTTCATTGCTGGTGCCCAGTGGGCAATCGGTCTGGAAATTGCACTCTTTGCAAAGGACAAAGACCGCTGTTACATCACGACCGACCACCCGAATGCAGGTCCGTTCTGGAGATACCCGAGAATCTACAAGTGGCTGCTTTCCGCAAAGGCACGTAACGACGTCATTGAGAACCAGCTGAAGTACGGCAACAAGGTTATCGACAGAACCTACATCGGCGAACTTGCCGACAAGGAACTTACGCTCTACGAGCTTGCCCAGATGACCCGTGCCGGTGTTGCAAAAGCACTCGGTTTAAAGGACATGTATGGCAGCTTAAAGACCGGTCATGCCGCAAACGTTGCTGTCTACGACATCGATCCGGAGAATCTCCCGAGCGATCCCGAACAGTACGAGAAAGCATTCGGCAGCAGCTTTGCCTTCTTCAAGGATGGTATCCTTGCAGTTGAGAACCACGATATTGTCAACTACAGCATGCCGAAGAAGACGGTCTGGGTCAACTCGATTGTGCCGGAGAACAAGCAGGTCGAGCGTGATATCCGCGACAAGTTCCTGCACTCCTACACCGTTCAGCTGGACAACTATGCTGTGTTCGATGAGCACGTGCACAACCCGTATGCAATCAAGGTGGACATCACCCAGTAAGGTGGAGACAAGATGAATACAGTAACTGTAACACTGACAAAACAGCCGGAGCTGTACTTTGAGGCGGATCTTATTACGCCGGATCAGTTTGCCGGAAAATCTGTTGAAGAGATCGGCGCAATTGAGATCTCTGAAGGTAAGATCAAGTATCCCCTTTCGGCCTATGCCACTATTGAGGGTGCTGCCGGTGCAACTGCAGCCGAGACCAGGATCGTCTTAAACGGTGACTGGACCCGTGTGAAGCGTATCGGTCAGCAGATGACCGCAGGCGAGATTGTGATCAACAGCAACACCGATATGTACACCGGCGGCTGGATGAAGGGCGGTAAGATCACCGTGAACGGCAACGTTGACTCCTTCACCGGCATTGCTATGGCGGGCGGCGAGCTGACCGTGAACGGCAATGCTCAGAATCATGTCGGTTCCGCATACCGCGGCGACTGGCGCGGCATGACCGGCGGTGTTCTTCGCGTGAAGGGCACGGCAGGCAATGATATCGGTACCTTTATGCGCGGCGGAACGATCATCATCGAGGGCGATGCATTTATCCATGTGCTGACCCACGGTGAGGGCGGAACGATCATCCTGAAAGGAAACGTTGAGGGCCGTGTCGGTGGTCAGGCCGTGAAAGGCGACGTGTACGTCTACGGCACGATCGAGAACCCGATGCCCGGCTACAAGTATGTTGACGATGTAGAGGCCGAGGTTGACGGCGAGAAGGCTGTCTTTGCCCACTATATCGGTGACCTTGGTGAACGCCACCCGACCTCAAAGGGTCAGACGGTTTTCGCCAACCTCTACCTGAAGAAATAAATCTCTTCAGGTCAACATTTTTTGAGAGATTCCTATGAAAAATAATGAAAAGCCGGTTTTCTTCAGTACTCATCTGCATGATGATCTTGAGCACGCGTTTGAGGATCTGAGACGGATTCACGGAGAGATCACCGGAGTTATCCGCAGTATGGAGGATTCAGCTGCGCATTGTTCTGATTCTGAACGGGAAAAAGAGCTGCGGTTCTATGCGGATGCGATTCTGGGTCCTGCGGATGATCTGGAGAAGTGGGCTACAACCTATGCGGATGCGGTAAATGCGCAGCTGGAAGGAAATCATCTGGTGTATGAACGGGACACGTATCAGACGCTGGTCCGGATTTTACAGTGGGACGGGGTGGATGTCCGTCAGCTTGCCCGCTGGATTCGGGAAATGAAGGAACTTACTTCGCATATCGGTCTGGATGTTCCCTATCTTCTGCATGTAAAGCAGATTCCGACAGAGCCGATTCCGGAGGACGTGGCGAAGTATCCGGTGTTTGTTATGGACAAACAGGGCTACTGTCTCTGTGGTATGGATCTGGCCGAGGTTCGTTACATTGATGAGGTGCGCGAACTGATGGAAGAAAAATAATTTTTGGTTTTTTCTTTTTAAAAACGTGTGTTCCGGTTCAGATCCGGAGATTTTTCTTCATTTCGTTGGATTTTTCCGTGGATGTGGACGGTTGCAGCAAGGCAGACGTCGACATTTTTGCGGATATAGGGTGAGCTGCGGAAAAAAAAGGAAAGGCCGGGACCCTACAGCCCCGCACAACAAAAAAAGACAGGCAGACACTCCTGCCCGCACCTATTTTTACCTCACCGCCTCGATACGATCGAGCGCCTCCTTCAGCCGCTCCATCGACGCCGCATACGAAATGCGGATCCAGCCCGGAGCACCAAACGCCGTACCCGGCGTTGCCGCAACATGCGCTTTGTCCAGCCACAGATTCGCCGTCGCCACATCATCACCGCCCACATTGATGAACGCATAGAACGCACCCTCCGCCGGCGCAGTGGAAAGACCCATACCCGCAAGCCGGCCAATCACATACTTCCGGCGCTCCGCAAACTGCCGGCGCATCTCCTCAACACAGCTCTGATCCCCGTTCAGCGCCGCCACACCGCCCCACATCGCAAACGTATTCACACAGCCGACCGAATGCTGCATCACCTTATCCATGGCAGGAATCACCTCAAGCGGCGCCGCAAGATATCCAAGCCTCCACCCCGTCATCGCATACGCCTTGGAAAAACCATTAATCGTCACAGTTCGCTCCAGCATATCACCAACCGTCGCAATCGACACATGCTCCTTTCCATAGACCAGCTTCTCATAGATCTCATCTGAAAGACAGAACAGATCATGATCCATACACACATCCGCAATCAGCCGCAGTGACGACCTGCCGAGGATCGAACCCGTCGGATTCGACGGTGTATTCACAATAATCATCTTCGTCTTATCCGTGATCACCTCGTAAATCGATTCATCCACCTGAAAATCCGCATTCAGAGAATAGTGCACAGCCTTCCCGCCCGCAATCTGCACACACGGCTCATATGAAACCCAGGACGGATCAATGACCACAACCTCATCACCCCGGTTCAGCAGCGCCATCATCGTAATACGGATAGCATCCTTCGCGCCCGCCGTCACCATAATCTGCTTCTGCGTCGCCGCAATGTGGTTCTCGCGGTTCAGCTTATCGGCAACCGCCTGCGTCAGCTCCGGAATACCGCGGGACGGCGCATAATGCGTCTCGCCGCGGGTCAGCGCATCAATTGCTGCCTGCGTAATATGGGCAGGTGTTGCAAAATCCGGCTCGCCCACCGCAAGACTGATCACATCAATACCGGACGCGATCATCTCCTTGGAACGGTTGCTCATCGCCATCGTAGCCGACGGGGCAACCGCCGTAATCGTATCCGAAACCGATCTCATTCGCTAAGTCTCCGGACCATCTTCACCGCCGACTCAACCGCACGCTTCCCGTACTCAATACGGTCCTCAGCCTCAAGTCTTGTCATACCGGGTCCGGAGATACCAAGCGCAACCGGCTTATCGAACTCAAGGGAAAGATCAAGAATCTTCCGTGCCGCATGCTGCACCACAATCTGATCATGATCCGTCGCGCCCTCAATAACACAGCCGATGGTAACAACCGCATCAATATCCTGCTTTTTCAGAAGCTTGCGGATGGCAAGAGGCATATCATAGGCGCCCGGCACATAAATCCGGTCATGAACTGCCGCACCAAGGAACCTGGCGTGCTCCTCCGCCTCCATCTCCATCATATACGTAAGATCGCGGTTAAATTCTGCAACAACGAATCCGAGTCTGACTGGTTTGTCGGTCATGGTAATCTCAGTACAATTCTGTCGCAAAAGTATATAGTGGTTCACAAAAAAGTCTCAACTCAAAAATGAGTTGGCGGTGAAGTGATGAAAAAAATTACTGCCCGGCTGCCGGGGCGGGCACTCTCGCTCTCTGGTAGCACCAGGAAAAGATTGCAACCGACAGAGGCACCAGAATCAGAATACCAACACCTGTCGGCGTATCCGAAATTACCGTCCAGCCGAAGTCGTTCGGGGTGAGGAAACAGACCAGCAGGATATGGACACATCCCATGATAACGGCGATCAGAGTCGCTGTAAGCGTGGTAATCCTCTCACGATAGAAATACCAGATAACACCGCTTACCACACCTGCGAACAGCGTCGAAAGACAGCAGGGAACCATGGTTGCACCGCCGAGCGTGAACCGGTAAGCAGCACCGATAACCGCAGCACCAACACCGATGACAGGGCCGAACCACAGACCGCCATATATCGGACTGCCGTCACGGACATTAAGCAGTGCACCACCGTACTCAATGCTTGCAATCGAACCAAACAGCGACATTATGCCAAAAATAGCAATTCCGACAGAATATTTGATCCAGTCGGTAAAATCCCCTTTCATATCCTCAAGCAGACGGGATTTTCCGAGAATTATTCCAAGCACCGCGGCAAATCCAAGATTCACACCGAACAGCACAATGAGACCTCCTGCAGTCGCATCCATACTATGTATAATGAAGAACCCCTGCCTATTTGAGAATACCGGTGATCCCAAGTAAGATAAATCAATGATCCTCGTGACCGTGCAGGTGATGAAGATCCGGTGCATGCGGATGGCTGTGCATCATCGTCTCATGGGTATGCAGATGAGAGTGTTCCCCTTCCACCGGCGGATCATGGACATGAGTATGGTGTTCGTCATCATGACAGTGACGATGCTCATGAATCAGCGGTGTGTGGACATGGCGATGACGGTGACCGCTGGTCGCAGCAAAGTAGGCTCCGGCAATCATAATTCCCGTGGCAGCAGCAAAGGAAACGGTCACCGGTATCTGGAAGATTACAAACGACAGTCCCACCCCAATAAACGGCGCAATTGCATAAAATGCACTTGTCCGGGCGGCACCAAGTGTTCTCTGGGCAAGAACATAGAAATAGATCGAAAGACCGTACGCAAAGAATCCGAGCAGAAGTGCTGCAAGAACACCGCTGAGATCCGCAGTCATCTCCCGTGCAAACAGGGCGAGCAGAAGTGCACCACCGCCTGCACCGAACCCTTTGATGATTACGATCTCCACCGGATCTTTTAAGGAAAGCATCCGTGTACAGTTGTTCTCAAAACCCCAGGCAACACAGGCAAGCAGAACGAAAATCGATCCCAGAGAGAAAGCAAAACTGCTCATATCCTCAACGGTGAGGATGATACTCGCACAAACGATCAAAAGAATCGCAAACCAGAGCCTGCGATCGATCGCCTCCCGAAAAAGAAGAAGAGCAATCACCGAAGTGGTGACGATCTCAAAGTTGTTTAAAAGAGAAGCATTCGCCGCGGTGGTCAGGGTAAGACCAAACATCAGCAGAACAGGCGCGGCAATATCTAGCACAATCATGCCGATAACGTACGGAAGATCCTTCCTGCTGAGTGGCGCCTCGCGGGTTTCCTGCCTGCGTGTAGTCTGAACCAGACTGACCACAGCCATCCCGATACCTGCCCCAAGATACAGCAGAGCTGCAAGCAGTGCCGGAGGCACACTGTCCAGCAGCACTTTGGAGACCGGCGAACTGATCCCGTAGAGAACAGCGGCAAGCACAGCAAAACCGATTGCAAGAAACCGTGGGGCAGCGGCAGCGGACATATTCTGTTTGTAATATTGGCAATAATTGCATATAACTCTCTGTTAGGAGAGATTTTTTGATTGTTATGCGAATTTATTACCAATAATCCCCCGATGTGCGGCACGTAGTACTGACCGCGGATTTGGGTGAAAAGGGTATGCGGTTTCCTCACCGCATGCTGAAATCAAACACACAGAAGATACCGGAGCCGCTCTGCAGAACTCGTTCCAGACGGTACGAAACGATCACCTCTTCCTCCCCGGATATCACCCAGGGAACAAAGGAGGAATCGGAAACTACCATGTGAACTGCGGAGTTCTCGTTCCCGTATCCGGGAAGGGTAAGACCGTATGGATCTGCGGTGAAAACTCCATCCCTCAGTTCAAGAACAATGTTCTCTGCATACCGGTTGGCGGATCGGTACGTAAAGACCACCGGATAGTATGCGGTACCATCTATCTGAAATGCGGGATGCCCGCGCTCCATACTGAACCGTCCGTGCAGCGGACGGGAAAAGGTAAAGATAGAGGAGGGATGCTTCCCGGACGCATAGGTAAAGATTTTTCGGCCATAGACTCCGGTGTTCCCCGCTGCAAGAAAGCTGTCCAGATCATATTTGAATGCCGCAAACTGCCGGAGAATATTCTCATTCTGTGTACGTTCCAGATCCTCTGTGAACTGCGGCGCAGTATGAACCGCCCAGATACCAAGAGCGAGGATGATCATCACAAGAATCAGGGAAAACCCGATCACCTCGGAAACCGCATCATCACCACACATCAGGCAGCCTCAATCCGGTAGAGTACCTCCCGGACGGTCAGATTGACTGGTCCGGCAGTATCAAACGTCTGCACAAACATTTTCCCGAGAAGGGGGTCACCCGCAACGGAAACAGATGCATTGACGAACCGGCGTTCACGGATATTTTTCACACAAAACCTGAGCAGGATCGGATCCGTTTTGGAAACTTCCACCGCGGGGGACGCAAGAACAGGGATCGTAAGACAGACATCACCTCCACGGCGGGCAACGGACGGAGGAAGGATCACCGACCGTGTCCCACCGGTCAGAAGAGTAACCGCCCCGCAGTCGGATGACAGTACAAAACGCTCCGCATACCGAAACTCCGGGCCATAGGACAGTCTGAGCGGAGAATAGGATGACGCCGACTCATTGTCTGACACATGGATCGCCGCATCCGAGATTCCGATGCTCAGAGTCCCTGCATCGATCATCACCGACCGGGCGTCACCGGGCTCTCCCGCAATCCACAGCAGATCCATTGCAAGTTTCATATCCGAAAACTGCACCGCAGCCGCCGCGGTGATATCCCGTTCCTTCTGCAGCTCTTCAGCAGGAACACCTCCTGCTGCCCAGATGGAAAAAACAACCGCGATCAATGCAAGAATGCAGATGAACCCGACAACTTCAGAAAGCCCGTCATCCGCAGATGGGTGCATATCAGAACTTTCCCGAAACCCGCAATATAATTTTGCCTATCTTATGACAATGCAAATACTATTATTTCTGAAGAGATGCCCTGGATCATCATGACGGTGAAATGTAATCCAATGCCTCGTCTGACGCTATCTTTATGTGTGTGGGGGACGAATACATTAAGCACTCTTCCATGAGTCCCAAAGACTCTACCGGAGAAAAACGAGGTATCCTTATGACAAAGAGACCGCTTGAAATTTTAGATCAGGTCCTTAACCGCCAGCCGGTGATTATTTCACTGAAGGGCGGGAGGGAGATCCGCGGGGTTCTCCAGGGCTATGACGTTCACATGAACCTGGTTCTTGACAAGGCTGAGGAAGAAGGAGAGAATGGCACCGTTCAGCTCGGCACGTTAATCGTCCGCGGCGACAATGTCATCTACATCTCTCCGTCTGTAGAATAAATGAGGTGAAGTAAACAATGACAAAAGGCACACCATCAATGGGTCTGCGCAACAAGCACTCCCACATCATCTGCCGCCGCTGCGGAAAACAGTCATTCCACGCCCGGCACGGTGTTTGTTCATCATGCGGTTTTGGCAAGAGTTCCAAGATCCGCGGATACAAATGGACGAAGAAAGCAGCAGATAACTAAAAAGGTTGTTGTATGAGTGGTATTGCCGGCATCGTTGATTCTCGCGGTGTCGCCTACCCCCTGTATTACGCCCTGCACGCACTCCAGCACAGAGGTCAGGAGGCTGCAGGAATATCTACTTTTCACGAAAAGACTCTTCGGACCCACAAAGGTCCCGGCCAGCTCGCCGAAGTTTTTAACGAACAGATCTTATCCGGGCTTCCCGGCACGGTCGGCATCGGACAGGTTCTCTACACCCAGAAAGCCCACCGCGGCAGAATGGAAAACATTCAGCCGCTGAAGTTCTCGTTTCAGGGCCATGAACTGTCCATTACCGTAAGTGTTGCACTGGTGCAGGACAACCGCGAGTCTCTTCGTGCAGAATATGAGGGGAAAGGGCACATCTTTTCAACGACCACAAACGCAGAGCTGATTGCGGCGATGATCGCCCATGAGCTCATATCAGGAGCAGACGCAGAGGATGCGTTTGTCAATGCAATTCAGCGGCTGAAGGGGGCATACGCAGGTGTTGCAATTCTGGACGGGGTACTGTACGCATTCCGTGATCCGCTGGGAACAAAACCGCTGTGTCTTGGAAAGACCGACAGCGGCTACATTGTTGCCTCGGAAAGTGTGGCAATCGACACACTGTCGGGAACATTCCTCCGTGACATCACACCGGGAGAACTGGTCACCATCACCGGGGACGGGGTGTCCGGCCGCCAGGTACTGACCGCGGACCACAAAGCATACTGCGTGTTTGAATATGTCTATACCGCACGCCCCGACTCGGTGATCGACGGCGTGCTGGTCTATGACGCACGGCGGAGAATCGGCGAACGACTGGCAAAACATCCGGTCAAAGCCGATCTTGTTTCGCCGGTGCCGGACTCCGGCACAGCGTTTGCAACGGGTTTTGCGGATGCGTCCGGTATTCCTTACATGGAAGGACTCTTAAAGAACCGGTACGTCGGCAGAACCTTCATCATGCCTGCCCAGAGTCTGCGGGAGAATGCAGTGCGGATGAAACTCAATCCGGTGCGTCGCCACATCAGCGGAAAGTCCGTTGTCCTTGTGGACGACAGCATTGTCCGCGGCACGACCTCACTCCATATTGTGGACATGGTAAAAGAGTTCGGTGCAGCCGAAGTCCACATGCGCATCGGTTCAACGCCGATTGTTGCGCCCTGTTACTTCGGCGTGGACCTGCCTACCCGTGAGGAACTGATCGCAAACGGCAGATCGGTGGAAGAGATCCGCAAGATGATCCATGCAACAAGCCTTGAGTACATCTCGGCTGATGACCTGGTGGAGTCGGTAGGTATTCCCCAAGAAGATCTGTGTATGGCCTGTTCCTGCGGAGCATATCCGCTGGACATCCCGAACGAATCGTGTTGTGCGTGCCGCAGGATAACTCCGGCAAAAGAAAACTAAGCAGCAGATATCTGCTGCAAATATTTTTTTCAATCAGTGTGTGTTGTACTATGAATGAACGTGGTTTGTTTTCCAGCAGGATGGGATTCATCCTTGCCGCCGCAGGGGCTGCAGTAGGTCTTGGAAATATCTGGAGGTTTCCCTACCTTGCAGCCGAGTACGGCGGCGGTATTTTTCTTCTGATCTATCTGATTCTCGTGGTGACGCTCGGATTCACCATTATGATAACCGAGATTGCCGTCGGTAGATCAACCGGAACGAGTGTGGTAACAGCATTTGCCCAGCTGAACCGAAAATATACGTTCATCGGGTATCTGTCACTGCTGGTTCCGCTGATTATTCTTCCCTACTATTCGGTCATCGGCGGATGGGTAATGAAGTATGCGGCGGTGTACTTCACCGGCGGCGCTGATGCAGCAGCGACGGACGGATTTTTCGGAGGATTCATTGCTCTGCCGCTTGAGCCGATTCTCTGGACCCTGATCTTTGTGGCACTTGCCTGTATTGTGGTGCTGTTCGGGGTGGAAAAGGGAATTGAACGGGCGAATAAAATCCTGATGCCGATGCTGATTCTGATGCTGATAGGACTTACGGCCTACTGTCTGTCCCTTCCGGGAGGAATGGATGGTCTGTGGTACTACCTTTACCCGGACTTTTCCAAGTTTTCGGCAGAGACAGTACTCGCCGCAATGGGGCAGGTCTTTTATTCGCTGACGCTCGGGTTCGGCGTGATGATCACCTATGGTTCGTATCTTGCAAAGAAGACCGATATGGAAAAGTCAGTGCGGACCATTGAAATTTTTGATACCGGCGTTGCGTTTCTTGCAGGTCTGCTGATTATTCCTGCGGTGTTTGTGTTCTCCGGCGGCAGTCCAGAAGCACTCGGGGCAGGACCCGGACTGATGTTTCAGGCACTGCCAAAGGTGTTTGATATGATGCCGTTCGGTTCGGTTGTTGCCGCTATCTTCTTTGTGCTGGTAGCGGTTGCAGCGCTGACCTCCTGCATCTGCATGCTTGAGGTGCCGGTTGCAGTGCTCGGGGACCGGTTCGGCGTGTCCCGGAAGATTGCGTCAGGACTGGTGTTTCTGTTTACGATGGCACTGGTCGTGCCGATCTCACTCGGGTTCGGTGTTCTTGACTGGATCAGCCTTGCCGGTATGTCACTGCTGGACATATTTGATTTCTTCAGCAACAGTATTCTTCTGCCGATTGTGGCGCTTCTCACCTGTATCTTCATCGGTTGGATTGTAAAACCGAAGGTGGTTATCGATGAGGTGAAACGCTCGTCGCTGTTCAAGGCAGAGCGGATGTATGTGGTGATGGTGAAGTTCATCGCACCGATCTGTATTGCGGCGATTCTGATCTATGGTCTGCTTTCGGTTCTCTGAAAGCGGTACCCTTTCCCATTTTATCATCCGGACGAGACCCGCCGCACAAAACACGGCATCTTGATTACGGTGCAGCACCCTTCTACTTAGTATCATGATAACGGTACTGTCCGGCGGAACCGGCACGCCGAAACTCATCCGCGGACTCCGCCAGATTCTGCGGGACAATGAGATTACGGTGGTGGTCAACACCGCCGAGGATCTCTGGATGTCGGGTCTGTATGTTTCGCCCGATATTGATACAGTGCAGTATCTTTTTTCCGGACTGCTGAACACGGACAGCTGGTGGGGCATCCGCGGCGATTCGTTCGAGACGTTTCATGCAATGGAAAAACTCGGCTACACCGAACCTCTGCCGCTCGGCGACCGCGACCGTGCGACCAACATTACCCGTGCCGAGTTTCTGCGGCAGGGCATGACCCTGACTGCAGCGACGGAAAAAATTGCGAAAGCCTACGGGGTACAGGCAAAGATTCTCCCGATGTCCGATCAGGAGGTAACAACCTATGTCAGGACAGAGGACGGATCGCTGATGCATTATCAGGAGTACTGGGTGGGCCGGCGTGGCAATGTACCGATTACTGGAATCGTCCGGAAGACGGCGAATGATGCACCGCTTGCGGCAACGCCGGAGGTGATCGCAGCAATTACGGAGAGTGACGGGGTAATTATCGGGCCGTCAAATCCGGTGACGAGTATCGGTCCCATTCTGGAGTGCGCCGGGGTCCGCGAGGCACTGCGGGAAAAGTTCACGATTGCGGTCAGTCCCTTTATCGGCAGACGGCCGGTCAGCGGCCCTGCGGCAGCACTGATGCAGGCATGGGGCTATGCGCCGACCTCCTACGGGACGTGGGAGGTGTACAAAGATGTCGTGAGCATGTTTATTCAGGACAAACGCGATACGGAGATTGACGTCCCGGGTGCGCACCGGCTGGATACGATGATGACGAATGAGAAGAAGGCTGAGTCCCTTGCGTGGGATCTGCTCTCCTACTTCCCGCGGAAATGAATTCATTTGCGGTCTGCGGGATGATCTGTTCGGTCTGCTCCCGGCATCTGAAAAAGAACAATCCCTGCCCAGGTTGTGCATCGGATGAACCTGGAAAACCGGTACACTGCAGAGACTGCGACATCTCCCGGTGTGCCGGTGAGAAGGGACTGCCCTTTTGTTTTTTGTGCGGAGAGTTTCCGTGCAGACGAATACGAAATCTTGACAGAAGGTATGTCAGGCGGTATCGGGTGAGTCTTGCTGCCTTTGGTATCCGGGCAAAAGAGATCGGTGCCGAAAGTTTTCTTGCAGAGGAACTGCCGAGGTGGACGTGTGACTGCGGCGGGATTATTTCCCTGCATGATGGGGTGTGCAGGGAGTGTGGAAAAAATTACAGGGGTAAAATTTTTCAAAAGAATTATTTCCGCATCTGACACGGGATGCAGATATAGTTCCCCTCGATCTGTTTTGCAAGACCGTCCGCCACCTGCTCGCCGCAGACGGAACAGACAACATTGTTGTAGATCTTTGCCTCCTGCGGCAGGGGCTGGACTGCTTCCTTGATCGTAAACAGTTTTTCCGCAGGCAAGGAAAGAATCTCATCCACATGTGCATGTGCAAGACGGTGAAACTCCTCATCCTCGGCAGGTGTGGCCGAGCCGTCCATGATCTTTGGACGAAGCTCCACCATCCGTGTGTTCTTCGGAACTGCATCGGGGACGGCAACAAGCCGGATGGATGTCTGAGTGTCGCGGCGGTAAAACGAGAACGCTGTTTTGCCCCAGTTGTGTACAAACAGATTGCCTTTGCCCGCTGTGCAGCCGAGCAGTACCTGAATGGCATCAACCGTGCAGGAGTCGGTCTCTGTGATTGCCACAATCTCCTCATCCTCGGAGAAGTGCAGGTCCAGTTTCTCTGCGGCAAGTTCGCAGGCTTTGTACCCGAGCGCAAGGCCGCCGCAGGCGTGACCGTGAAATGCTACAAGATCGGCGAAGTTTTTCATAGCAACATAGTCGCCGCTTCCTCCTATTAATAGTATTGATATGAAAATCTGTTAGTTTGTTTGGCCAATGTTTTTCCATACACTTATTATTCAGTATGAAAAAATAATGAAGTGATAACATGAATGTGTGCCGCCGATCTCTTTCCCTCCTCGCAGGATGTGCTCTTGTTGTTCTTCTCTGCTTCACCGCAGGGTGTGTATCCACACCCGGGCCTTCAGACGAACACACCCAGACCATCACCATAACCGACGCGTTCGGTCGCGAAGTTACCATCCCCGACAACCCGCAGAAAATTGCCGTATCTGGTTCGGGATCCATGCGGTACTTCGTGTATCTGAACACCGACCTTGACCGCATCGTTGCGGTTGACTATCAGGACAGCAGCCTCTTTACCCGATCAAACGAACTGCGGCCGTATCTCCTCGCAAATCCGGCAATCAAGAACCGTGCAGAGCTCGGGTCAGCCATGGCGGTTGTTGACAACGAAAAACTTCTCGCATCGGGGGCCGAGGTTCTCTTCATGGGCGGCGCCAGCAGTTCACGGATTGAAGTTGCCGATGAGATCACCGCAAAGACCGGTATCCCGGTGGTGATGTTCTATGTCGGTGACTATGTCACCAAAGGGGATCAGATCCGTGAAACCCTCCGCATGCTCGGAAAGATTCTGCACGAGGATGCCCGCGCCGAAGAGATCATTGCCTACTTCGGATCCGTCGAGGATGACCTCAGGACCCGTGTCGTGAACGTATCTGACGCCGGGAAACCGACGGTGTATGTCTGCGGCATCTCCTACAACGGTGCCCACGGAGCAGACGGAACCGATCCGAACTATCTGCCGTTCACTCTGCTTGGCGCAAAGAACGTTGCCTCCGGCATCGGTGAAACCAGTCAGACCGGATACGCGAAAGTTGCCAAGGAACAGATCCTTGCCTGGGACCCGGACAGGATCTTTGTGGACTTGGGAACCCTGACCGCTGCGGAAGGCGGGGCGCTTGCCGAGTTCCGGAATGATCCCTCCTACGCAGGACTTTCAGCGGTCAAGAACGGCGAAGTGTATGCGGTCAACCCGCACACCTCGATGAACGTAAACCATGAGACCAGTCTTGCAAACGCCTACTACATCGGCAAAGTCCTCTACCCCGAACAGTTCGCCGACATCGATCCGGCAGCAAAGGCCGATGAGATCTACCGGTTCGTGGTTGGTGCTCCGGTGTATGAACAGCTGAAATCACATGTCCAGAACCTTTCCTATCAGAAAGTGGAGTTGTAGATCTCAAACTTTTTTTATCAGCTTATCTCTCCAAGGTGGAAATTTATGAATGATGCAAGTAGCGAATGGAATGAACAGTATACGAAACAGGAACAAAACATTTCCTATCTTTCCAGTGCAGATCACTTCTCCCTGCAAAAACATGTAGACCGTATGGTACGGGACATGAACAGTAAAACATTTTCACGGATACAAGAACAACTCTCCCTTCTTTCCTTCCCTGCCGGATCAACCGTGCTTGATATCGGATCCGGACCGGGAACCCTTGCCGTTCCTTTAGCGAAAAGAGGATGTAAAGTAACCGTCGTTGAACCATCCATACCAATGGTCTCCGCGATGAAAACCTACCTGCAAGAATCAGGAGTAACCACAGACATCCAGGTCATCCCCAAACTCTGGGAAGAAGTAAAACCCGAAGAAATTGGAGTATTTGACTATATCATCTCCTCATTTTCACTGGCAGTCCCCAACTTGTCCGATGCACTTGATAAAATGAACAACACGGCAAACCGGCAGGTACACATATTCTGGTTCTTGTCCAGTCCGCACTGGGAAACAGTACGCCGTGATCTCTGGCCAGAACTCTATGGAGAAGAGTTCATGGGAAAACCCCGATCCAATCTTGTCTGGAACACGCTGTATCAGAAAGGAATTATGGCGAATCTGACCGTACATCGCATGAAGACAGAATATATCTACACCTCAGAAGAAGAAGCACTGGCACACTATTGGGAACAGTTCCCCATAGTCAAAGAAGAACAAAAAGACATCATTGTGAATTATCTGAGAACACATCTAGTTCCCCTCAAAGATGGGAGGTATCAGTTCCCAGCATTAGAACACTATGCACACATATGGTGGGATATAATTTGATAAAACAACATTCACAGATTATTTGGTAATAAATGGAATTAAGGTTATGACAAGACCGGGCACATGTACGTATTAAAAAACTCATTTTTTCATACCAAATAGTATATATTTAATACTGTGGGCGAAGACATACTTTTATGGACAGAGGCTGGAAAAACTACTCTCTTCTTGGAATTACCTGTATGATTCTCCTCATCTGCTGCATCTCATCGGGATGTGTGGGAACGACAGGTACAGAAAATACCGGCGACACCATAACGATCACCGATGCGGCAGGTCGTGAAGTAACGATTCCGGATAATCCTCAAAAGATTGCAGTCAGTGGTTCGGGTGCTCTCAGGTATTTCGTTTATCTGAACGTCGAGCTGGACAGAGTTGTTATTGTAGACTATGGAGACAGCATGCTCAACAAACCCTCCAGAGAAATGCGCCCCTATATTCACGCACACCCAGAGATTCAAACAATTCCAGCTCTTGGCTCCCAGACACACGAAGTGGATCCCGAAAAACTTCTATCCTCAGGTGCCGATGTTCTCTTCCTCTCCATGTTCACTGCGACAAGAGAGAATGCCGATGAAATTCAGGATAAAACTGGAATCCCAGTAGTCATGTTCTACACAGGCGATTACATCACTGATAAAGATAAAATCCAGGACACCTTCCGTATGATAGGAAAAATCTTCCACAAAGAACAGCGTACTGAAGATCTCATAGCCTACTTTGACTCCATCACTACTGACCTTCAGTCACGCATTCCGAACATTTCAGAAGATGCAAAACCCACTGTCTACATTGGTGGTGTCTCTTATCGGGGATCTCACGGCATGGATGGGACAAACCCATACTACTACCCGTTCACTATACTCGAAGCGAAAAACATCGTAAGCGGCTATGGAACATCGGAAAGTATCGGATATGTACAGATCGCAAAAGAACAGCTTCTTGCTTGGGATCCTGACATAATCTTTGTTGATCTCGCCACTATTCAGGCTGCCGAAGGCGGTGCTGTGACGGAACTGAAGAATGATCCATCGTACCGGAATATGAAAGCGGTTCGAAATGGAGATGTGTATACGGTCAACCCGCATACCAGTTATGTTGTCAACTACGAGACCACACTTGCCAATGCATACTATGTAGGTAAAATTCTCTATCCGGAACAGTTCGCCGACATAGACCCTGAACAAAAAGCAGACGAGATTTATACCTATGTAGTAGGTGCCCCCGTCTATGAACAGCTGAAAGAAGATGTAAACGGGCTATCTTACCAGAAACTTGAGTTGTGACCCCATGAAAAAAATAATGAGTATTGGTATCCTGCTTGTGCTGATCACCGTATGTCTCACAGCAGGATGTATTCAGCCGTCAGACCCTCATGAAACTGAAACTATCACCATAACCGATGTCGCCGGGCGTGAGGTTGTCATACCCGCCGACCCGCAGCGGATCGCCGTGTCCGGATCCGGATCAACGCGGCTTGTTGCTTACCTTGGGGCCCTGGACCGTGTCGTTGCGGTTGACAGTCAGGACGGAAAAACAACACAGACCTCCGACCTCCGTCCGTACGGTCTTGCAAACCCCGGACTGCGGAACCTTCCGACGCTGGGAACCGCCAAAGGGCAGATCGATCCCGAACGGCTGCTTGCCGCATCCCCCGACCTGATCCTCAAGAGTGTAAGCGGAACCGATCTTGCGGGCGAAGCGGATGAACTTACCGCAAAGACCGGAATTCCTGTCGTGCTGTACGCGCAGTATGATCCCGGCACAAAACCGGACGAGTTCGCCGCAAACCTGCGGCTCTTAGGAAAAGTACTCGGCAAAGAGGAACGGGCCGAAGAGATTCTGAAATACTTTGATGCAATCAGAGAGGATCTCGCCAGCCGGACAAAGGACATTCCCGACGAAGGAAAACCGACGCTGTATGTGGGAGGAGTTGCATACTCCGGATCACACGGATTTTATTCCACCCAGCCGAACTATCTGCCGTTCCGCTACCTTAACGCACGGAATACTGCCGCAGGGGCGGATACCGGCACGGGCACGACGGAGAATGCAAAAGTTGCCAAGGAACAGATTCTTGCCTGGAACCCGGACATCATCTTTGTGGACCTTGCAACGCTGACCGCAGCGGGAGGCGGATCGATTGTGGAACTCTCGACCGATCCCTCCTACAACGCAATGACCGCCGTACAGACAGGGGAGGTGTATGCGGTTCTGCCCCATACTTCGATGGGTGCAAACTATGAGACTATCCTTGCGGATGCCTATTACATCGGCAAAGTTCTCTATCCCGAACAGTTCGCCGACATCGATCCGGCAGCAAAGGCCGATGAGATCTACCGGTTCGTGGTCGGTGCTCCGGTGTACGAACAGCTGAACGCGAATGTGAACAACCTGTCGTTCACGAAACTGGAGATTCCTCTCCTGTAACGGAGTATCTATGCAGCGGGAAAACAGATCTGCCCCGGAGCACTACCGGGCCTATGTGGGAAGAAAAATTACATTGATCCTCGCAGGCATTGTCCTTGCAGTCATCATGTTCTTTGTGTCGGTGTCGGTCGGAGCGGTAT
The DNA here is from genome assembly GCF_026891935.1 of Methanocorpusculum vombati. Lineage (NCBI taxonomy): Archaea > Methanobacteriati > Methanobacteriota > Methanomicrobia > Methanomicrobiales > Methanocorpusculaceae > Methanocorpusculum > Methanocorpusculum vombati. The sequence goes on from NZ_JAPTGC010000005.1 coordinate 20,209, forward strand.
CCATTCCGATCCCCGACATTCTTGCAACCCTTCTCGGCGGTCAGGGAACAGGACTGTATGAACGTATCATCTGGAACATCAGAATCCCGCAGGCACTGACCGCAGTTGTTGCAGGTGCAGGCCTTGCCATTGCCGGTGTTGCCATGCAGTCGATTCTTAGAAATCCTCTTGCATCACCGTTCACGCTCGGTCTTTCCAATGCCGCAGCGTTCGGTGCTGCGATTGGTATTCTGATGTTCGGCGCAGGAACGACCGGCAGCAGCATCGCCGACGCCGTCGTCGTCAATAACCCGTATCTGACAACCATCTGTGCATTCCTCTTCAGCATGCTGACGACCGTGATCATCCTGCTGATTGCAAAGATGCGGTCGGCAACACCGGAGACGATGGTACTCGCAGGCGTTGCGATCAGTTCCCTGTTCAGTGCCGGGCTGATGGCGATTCAGTACTTCGTGGACGACACAAAGCTTGCATCCATTGTGTTCTGGCAGTTCGGCGACGTATCGCGATCCAGCTGGATGGAGCTTGGTATCATCACGGCTGTGGTGGTAGCGGCGTTTGCCTACATCCTGTTCAAACGCTGGGATTACAATGCAATCGACGCGGGAGACGAGACCGCACGCGGTCTCGGCGTGAACGTGGAACGGACCCGGCTCTTCGGCATGATAGCAGCATCCGTGATCAGTGCGGTGGTCGTGGCATTCCTCGGCGTCATCGGATTTGTCGGACTGGTCTGTCCGCACATGGTGCGGCGGGTAATCGGTGACGACCACCGGTTTTTGATTCCGGGAAGTTTCGTCTGCGGTGCGGTACTGCTGCTGATCTCAGACACGGTCGCACGTACTATGATCGCGCCGCATGTTCTGCCGGTCGCGGTTCTCACGGCGTTTCTTGGAGCGCCGGTGTTTCTGTATCTCATCATCAGGGGGCGGCGGATGTGAAGGAAGAATATCCCGAGCACAAAGAGCATCACGGACACCATGTCCACGAACACTCGCATATCGAAGGATACACGCATATCCACGAGCATTCGCATGACGTGCCGCACGAGCATCACGGAAACACCCCCGGAAAAGCGATCCTCACGGTGGAAGGCGTAGATTTTGAGTACCGATCCGATCCGGTTTTACAGGACATCACGGTAGGCGTTGCCCGGGGAGAAATTCTTGCGATTCTCGGACCGAACGGTGTCGGCAAGTCCACACTTCTGAAGTGTATGAACCTGATCCTGAAACCCAAGACGGGAGCAATTCTTCTGGAGGAGATGGACCTTACCAGGATGTCGGGCACAGAGATTGCACGAAACGTGGGATATGTTGCCCAGCGCAATGAGTCGGCACGGATGACGGTGTTTGACACGGTGCTTCTCGGCAGAAAGCCGCATCTCGGCTGGAAGGTAACGGAGAAGGATTATGAAATCGTGGAAGACGCCCTGCGGCGTCTCGGTCTTGCCGAGATGCAGCTGCGCTACATCGATGAGATCTCCGGCGGCGAACTGCAGCGGGTCTGCATCTGCCGGGCAATTGTACAGGAGCCGTCGGTCCTTCTGCTGGATGAACCGACATCGGCGCTGGATCTCTGCCGGCAGATGGCAATTCTCCGCGTCATCCGTGACGTGGTGGATCATCATAACGTGGCAACGATTATGACGATGCATGATCTCAATCTCGCCCTGCGGTTTGCCGACCGGTTCTTATTCATGAAGGACGGAAAAATCTATGCGGCATGTGACCGGAGCGGTGTTACGGCGGACATGATCGAGGCGGTGTACGGCATTGCAGTCGATATTGTGATGCACAATAATCTGCCGATGGTGGTGCCGAAGTAACCTCCGGCATTTTTTCATGCCGGTTTTTGTGCAGAAAATCTTTCAAAAAAATTACCGGAGAGGGTTTCTTACTCCCTGTTCTTTTTTGTTACACCCCGTACTTCTTCTGCAGCTCGGCAGACTTTCCCGAACTGATAAACTTGGAAATACCGTCGTTGATAAGACTCTGGAGAACAAAGTTTCCGTTGCTCATGGCAATACCAAACTCCTCAACACCCTCGTCGATAAAGACCGGCTTCATTATGGCCTTACTGGCAGCAGCCTTCATCTGTGCATCTCCCACAACAATGAAATCAACCTCACCTGAGGTTAACTTTGCAACCATTCCGCTGTGATCGGCCACCAGCGCAATTGATCCGTCTTTTATCTTCCGATTGTACACATCGGTTCCCAGATGCTTCTCAAGCCAGCTGGAATAGGTACTTTCATACACCACGGAAATCTTTGCGTCGGCCTTCTCGAAATCATCTTTCGTAAGCGGACTGTCGGGTCGTACCGCGACACCAATGCCGGAAATATAATACGGATTGGAGAACGCAACATACCTGAGCCGGTCGTCGGTAATTCCCATAGAGCTTGCCCACATATCAAGGTTGCCGGTGACGATCTCATTGAGGTTTCTCTTCCATGAAGTCGGTTTGAATGTAATGTCCAGACCTTCCTGCTCCGCAATCCACGTAACCATTTCAATGTCGAACCCGGTGTAGTTTCCGTCAGCTCCGACATACGTCCACGGCTCATTGGACTCATCGATTCCTACGGTGTAGATATCCTTCCGGTACTGGAGGTTGTATTTTTTGACGAGATCGGCAAACTCAGGGGTCTGCTGGATATTTTCGAATCCGGCGGTCAGTTTCTGATACAGATCGGTCTCATTCTTTCTCATGATAAACCCGATGCTCTTCGGTTCCCCGACAAATCCTAGGAACTTCAGCGGCTGATACGTATTCAGCTGGCTTCCCAGTGTCATCGTACCCGCAATTGCTGCATCCGCCTCACGTGAAAGAACGGAAAATGCAAGTTCATCGGCAGTAACTTTTATAATGATTTTTCCGTCAGCAACCATCGTATTATACGCATCACCGAAATGAGTCTTCAGCCACTCAACATAGACACTGTTATCAAAAACGGCTATGCTTGCGTTTCCGGCTAAAACATCATCGAGCGTCAGTCCCGAATCGGCACGTGCGATCACCAGATAACTGGTTGGCTCAAACGGCATTTCAACGAATACATACTTGTCTTCACGCTCGGGAGTAATGACAACTGCGCCGATGGTATCAATTTTGCCGTTGACAAGAGCCATTTCCCAGCCGGCATTCTCCGGAACATAATACGTGTAACTGAATCCCTGATCTGCTGCAATCATTTCGATCAGATCCATGTTGATGCCCTGGGGATTGCCGTCCTTGTCGATGTACTCCCAGGGAGACATGGCCGTATCGACGCCGATGACGTAGGCTTGTTTGCTGGTACTGTCAACACATCCCGCGGTGAACATGATCATGAGTACAGCGAGAAGTAAAATTCCGATTATAATTTTCTTTTTCATAACTATCGAACCTCGTAGTAGGGGGTCAGCAGATCTTCATACGTTCCGATTAAAACGGACGTAAGAACAAATTTCTCTTCACCGATCGGCTCTACCGATAAGAGCCATAAATCGACGTATCCGTCCCGTGTCTTGTTTGCAGTCAGATCAACCATGAATCCCCCGTATGACTTTGCAAGCATGATCTCTTTTCTGGTGGTCGAACCGCCGTACACATCAACATAATCCATTACAACCTCTCCGACAGTAGCGGGGTTCTTAATGGAAGCATACACAAACCCGTTGAAATCCATTATGGAAATCTCGTTTATCTCCGATTGAATAGAAGGAACAAAGTATCCTGCATCTGATCTGCTGGCGGTGTTGATCTCATACGCAACACTGTCGACACCTTCCTCTATTGCACGTCTGATGATCTCCCGGGAAACCGATACAACATCCTCTCTCTTCTGCTGGTCAACAATGAGGACATCGGTATCGGCAGAGAAGTACCCGAGAACAAAACAGTCGTCATCGAGAGGAAGAACATAGGAGTTACTGAACTGGGCTGCATTGGATGTTACGGTCCCTTCGATCGGGTATGCGTAGTAAACAAAACCTCCTCCGTGAAGGACGGTGTTCACCATTCCCTTGGTGTAGGCATATCCGTATGCACCGCGATTGTTGAGGAAGTTCAGCCCAGTCTGACCTTTGTACGGCGATGCAAGTACCTTTCCTTCCATGTCAAGGATATAGATAGGTGTTGAATAGTGCTGGGCATTTACCCGTGCAATGGCAGCCTCTTTTCCGAAGTTTGACGAGAATACAAACAGGTCGATCACATTGTCTATGGTCTCCGCTGTTGCGGGGGCAAATACCTTCTCCGTTGTTAACGGAGGCTTGTTGAGTTCCTGTATGAGATAGACTTTGTAGGTTCTCTTGTATGCAGGGATGTTTTTCCATGCGGTTATTTTTTCGGTGGTGAGACCGGAGTTGTAGGTATAGAATGCCCGGCTGGTATATTTGTACGCTCCTGATTTGTCTGTCTCGGGGAGAATGAGTGCCTGATCATCATAATACGGAGATTTTTCGGAGATTATGACACCAGTTGCTTCGGGTTTTGATGCGTACACTACTTTTCCGTCAGATTCATCGACAACAAAGAGGATGTAGTCAGCGTATGATTTCTCTTTGTGGATCATCATCGGGTGCTGGTTCAGTATGGCGTAGAAATCGTAGAGAATGATGAAGTATCCGATGTAGGTTCCGTTTCCGTCATGAACTGCGGCGGTGTCGAGTTCCTGATATCCTTTGTCGGGATTGAACACTGCGCTGTAATGTATGGTTCCGCCGGATGACTGAAACATCTGCTCGGTCGGGGTCGGTAAAAAGTTTCTATTTTCTTCGGCTATCGTGACGGGCACGCCAATGAATTCGTCGCTTACCGCATTGTAATAGACGAGGTTGCTCATCCATGGATTCTTTGCATAATAGTTCAGGGCAATATTTTCCCGGTCCGTATCCGTATCTGCGCCACTGAACTCTTCCGCAAGATTGTAGAGATCTATGGAAATGACACGGTCCAGATCGGATACATCCTGCGAAAAGTCAAGGATAGCTGTATTGAGATCGGCAGGCAGATCAGCAGGTTCTGTTTCAGGGATGTCTGTACTGCCCAGGTTAAGACATCCTGAGGAAAGGATGACAGCGAAGGTCATCAGCACCAGTACCAAAAGGATTCTGTTTCTACCACACCTGCAGAGCCCACTATTTCGATGTACGTCGCTCTTGATCATAACGTATCTTACTACTATGACTGTATATTGCCAATATTCTATTAAAAATGTTTTGACTTACAATGCTGTTTGAAAACACATCTATTTTTTTTTTGTAAAAATAAATCCAACCCACATTCCGATTACAAATTATCCGGAAATGCATGGGATGATACAGATTCCTGGAAAATTGTTTCAGCTCAGAACTGAGATGAGGGCGGACAGCTCCCGGCAAAAACAGAAAACAGGGGAGATTCGCGCGGTCCCGTACTTTTCGACAGGGTTACAAAATACCCTTCAGCGGTTTTCCTCTTCCGGGATGATTTCTCCGGAAGAGACGACACCGGCAACGCTTCCGCATTCTTCCCGGAGAAGGGAGTTCCGCCACCGTATCGATTTTACCGTGCCGTCACTGCAACGTACCGGACCGTGATACACCCGATCCTCAACATTCAGCATTCCGGACACCATCTGTTCAAACGCCGCAAGCCGACTTTCCCGCACGGTATCCGGAACGATCATCTCAAACCAGTTCCTGCCGATCAGATCAGCCTCGGTGTATCCGAGAAGTTTTGCGCCGTACCGGTTAATCATCTCGATTACTCCGTCACGACCAACAACAACCAGCATAACTCCCGCGACATCCAGATAACTCCGGGTACGATCGCGTTCCCGCTGAAGTTTCTCCTGTAACAGACAGCGGGAAGCAACCGTACTGATCTGGAATGCCGTTGACATCAGAATGCCGCGAAGCACGGTATCCGGCAGCTGCGGCGCGGTTGAACCAAGCACAATACAGGCAACCGTTCTGCTTTCGTGTACAATCGGCATGAGAACAAGGGATGCGGCATTGTCCATGATGGCGAGGGTTCCTTCCAGAAACAGCCCCATCCGGTACTGGTCAAAGATTGCCGGCTCACCTTTGCGGACAATGCGATCCACAATCGAGTCGCGGGGAATTGCCGGAGCAAACCGTCCTTTCCGGGACATGAACAGAACGTAGTCGTCAAAAATACTCCGCTGATACACGGCGACCGCTTCAAATCCGCTGATGTTCGGCAGCATCTCCATTGCCGGCCCCCAGATCTCCTGTGTACTGGAAATGCCTTCCAGCACAAACGCAAGTTCCCGCGTCAGCAGCTGACGATTCCGATCCGCGACTTCATCGGAGATGTCGGTTGCCATCGTCAGCAGATACTCGCGGTCCGCGGAAAGAACCATCGGCAGCACGCGTGCGGAGATGTAATGAACCGTCCCGTCCACCTCGACGCGATCCTCGGGGACGTTGACCGGTTTACGGAACGCCTTCACCTGATCATGGGCGTCGATCAGGTGACCGGAACCAAGACGGGAGAGAAGTTTGGAGGAGGTGAGACTCCGGATCTCGGACCGGCTCATGTGCAGAAACTGTTCTGCGGCAAGGTTGGAATAGACGATGGAATTTGTTTTCACATCGGTTACGATGATGATGCCCGGAATATTATCCATGACACCGTCAAGGAACAGCTTCCACCGTTTGACGCCCTGCTCGGCATTTCGGCGATCCGTGACGTTGCGCAGAGCCCCGTTATAGCCGAGGAACATGTTTGACTCCTCGTCAAGAACCACGGGGGTTCCGGAGAACTCGCAGTAGATGCGGGTCCCGTCTTTGCAGATAAACGGAAACTCAAGCAGGGTGAATCCGCTCTCACGGGATATTTCGGCGGTGAGTTCCCAGGAAAATCGTACTCCGGCACCGGGAGGCATGAAATCGGAGAACCGTCTGCCGAACATCTCGTTGGGGGAGTAGCCGCAGATGGTGGTAATCTGCGGACTGATATAGCGGATGATCGCATGTTCATCCACCGACCAGATACAGTCCTGCACCGTTTCAACGAGCCTGCGAAACATTGCTTCACTCTGTTCCAGAGCAGCCTCTGCGCGGACATGTTCGGTGATGTCATCGAGGACGACGGTGACACCCGGTTTTCCGTCGGCGAGAACCATAGGATAGATCTTCTGATCCAGATAATACTCCTGATTATTCCGGAATATCCGCAGTTCACCCCGGACGGTCTCTCCGCGAATGGCATGGCGGATCTGATCCGTGAGCATGTCACTGCAGAGCGGTTTTGCAGGGCCTTCATAGATGAGGGAGCCGGTAATCTCGTCGGAGGTTACGGACAAAAAGGAGAGCAGCGCCTCATTTACCTGAATGACGCGAAGATCCCCGTCAACCAGCAGCACCATCTCCGAGGAGAGATTCAGCATTGCAGAGACCGGGACGCGTTTGGAGATGAAGAAAACTTTTGCTTTGCCAAACGTTCGCATCTCTACCTGCCCGGAGACAAGAAGCGTATCCATGTAGCGTGCGATGGTGTTGCGGTTCAGGTGAGCGGCCTCTGCGATCTCCGTGACTGACATCCCGCGGGGATTGTCCTTGAGAAGAGAAAGAATATCGGAAAAATCGCCTGCCGACTCGTTCATTACTCATTTATTTGCCTTCGACGACTATAATGCTTTCTTCATGGCGTGGCCACTTCGCCCAACATCAATGCCATGCAATGACGAATAAATTTAAATAATATTGATGCGAATAGTATAGTAGCATCCGGTGCCAACAACACCGGATGCAGACAGACCTGTGGAACAAACGCAAGAAAAAAAACGTACGTGATTCCATGCAGTCACCGTTCAACCGGATACACCACACCACAGAAGTCCGGCAACGACTGACCACACCACACACCTCATCACACACACACCTACACACCAGCCAACGTGCGGGAGTTTGCGGGTCTGCCCCAATACAATATCCACCCCCCAAAACGGTTAATGACACACACGTACCACTCTCAAAACCCCCCAATTTTCCTTTTTAGATTTTTTTAAACCTGAAAACAGCATGCCGTTCGGAATTGTTTTGACGGCATCAAAAACAGCATCTGTAAAAAAAAAGTTACAGGTCAGGATTTTTGTAAGGATCGATCATCTCAATGCCGTGGGATTCCTCTTCCTCACCGTCGATTGCAACCGGGTATTTTCCTGTCAGGCACCCGGTACAGAGATGACTGCACGGAATGCCGATAGCCTCGACCAGCCCTTCCAGAGAGATGTGGGCAAGGCTTGTTGCCTCAATTGCTTCCCGGACTGCCCCGACGGATTTGTGATGGGAGATCAGTTCCTCACGCGTCGGGAAGTCGGTACCCAGATAGCACGGCGCAATAATCGGCGGGGACGCCACGCGGAGATGTACCTCCTTTGCGCCGAACTCTCGAACGAGTGCGATAATACGGCGCGAGGTCGTGCCCCGGACAATGCTGTCATCCACCAGTACCACGGATTTTCCGGTGATATGACCGCGGACCGGATTCAGTTTCATCCGGACAGCCATCTCCCGTTTTGCCTGTGTTGGCATGATAAAGGTGCGGCCGGTGTAACGGTTCTTGATCAGTGCCTCCCGGAACGGGATACCTGATGCCGCCGCATAGCCGGTGGCAGCGGCAGTGCCGGAGTCCGGAACCGGTGAAACTATGTCAGCAACGACAGGAGACTCACCGGCGAGAAGTGATCCCGTCTTCTGCCGGACGTCATAGACCGAGATGCCGTCGATCACCGAGTCGGCGCGAGCAAAGTAGATGTACTCAAACACACAGTGGGCGGGAGACTTTGCCGTCATGATCTGCCGCGGGTACACATTGTCTGCTTTGAGGCGGATGCTTTCTCCCGGAGCAACATCGCGGAGAAGTTTTGCACCAACCGCGTCAAGAGCCACACTTTCTGATGCGACAATGTGCCCGCCGTCTTCAAACTCCCCGAGACAAAGCGGCTTGATGCCGAGCGGATCGCGGAATGCATAGAGAACGCCGTCCAGCATGAAGATGACCGCATACGATCCGCGAATACTCCGCATGCAGAAGCTGATGGCTTCGCCGACGGTGTGACCGTGAATGATCTCGTTTGCGAGAATTGCGGCGATCACCTCGGTGTCGGAGGTGGTGGAGAAGATATGACCGCGGCCTTCATACTCATAGCGCAGCTCGTCGGTGTTGACCAGATTTCCATTATGGACAATGGAAAGGGAGTGACCGCGAAACAGGAAGTTGAACGGCTGAATATTCTCCGGTTTCGATCCGCCGGTGGTCGGATACCGGACATGGCCGAGTCCGGTTTTTCCGGAGAGGCTTTGCAGAATGTCGTTTGTGAATATCTCGGAAACCAGACCGTATCCTTTGTATTTGTGGACTGTTCCGTTATCGTATGTGGAAATTCCCCCGCTTTCCTGCCCGCGGTGCTGAAGTGCATACAGTGCCCAGTACAATGAACCCGAAACCTCGAAGTTTGCGACGATGCCTGCGATACCGCACATGTGTGAGGAGTATTAGTGCTGCTCGGATTTAGTTCTGTGTCCTGAACCAATGTTGTAGGTAATTCTGTTTGTTGACTGCCATAGTTTTCCCTTGATTGTAACGCCGCCTGCGAAGTACACGAACAACGAATTTGCATTCATTTCCCGGAAAAGAACGTCCCGATGACTCCCTTGGAAACCTCACCGAAAAAAGAGTTATTCCTTTCTCCGCAGGAGAACTGCCACGGCGAGCAGACTCGCGATCACTCCGCATGCAGGAACAGGTGTCCGGGTCGGCTGGACATCTGCAGCGGTAGGTGTCGGCGGCGCTGTACTGACACCCGCCCACTTGGGATACTGTGTCATGTCATCGTCGATAGCTTCATCAAAAAAGTTCCATGCGTTGGTACCGTCTTCGTCCTGATACCAGCCGGAAGTATACTCGTCTCTGGTTGACACGGACGGTTCTTTGATCGCGTTTCCGGAGGATGCAGGAACGTAAGAGTTGGTGAATGCTTTTACCCGTACATTTGTAGAATGATCCTGTGACAGATCATACCAAGACGCTCCATCTGAACTGCTAAAACTCTGACCGGGTTCTGCATACGTCTCGGAACGGAAACTGTCCTCAGGAGTACCGGAAGTAGTATCAACAACAATCCATAACTCTTCGCCCGCTTTACGGGATTCTTTAGACAATATAATTACCACGGAAAATGTCTGACCTTCAATAAGTTCCACAGGTTCGGTGAGAGGGATTGTTGCATATCCTGCAAACTGCCGTTTTCCTGACTGATATGTTCTCAGTGTACCCGAAGTCGGATCTGAGGCATCTGTCAAACCGGTGTGGATTGCAATCCCGTAATTCACATCTGAATTGTTGGTAAAGAAAGAGACTGCATCAATTCTGTCAGAGCCTGACGCGGTAAAGACGTTAGCCATTGCTGCGTTTGAAGATCCCGAATAGCACCTGACATTACGTGATGCACCTCCGTCATACTGATAATTTTTCTCATACGTCTCTTTCGGGACCATGTCATAGAAATATGCCTCGCACAGGGCTTTATCACAATACGATACCCAGATATATGATTCGTCGCAAATGCCCCATGAGTTCTGAATCAGCCATGCCCCGTCCTCCCCCGGATTGTTGTTAAAATTACTTGCCGCAAAGTTGTCATCCCATCCGATTAACGTGACCGCGTGATTGGCGGGGACATCGTCATTACAATAAAGGGCAGGACATCCATCACTGCAGGGTATCCTGTATATCTCACTCACATTTATCTCAACAGCTGCGGCACCCTGGGTATAAAGCATGTATTTTATCTCTTGTCTATCCTGCATATTCATCCAGGCCGCGTTTGCCAGAATATAGGTGTCTGCATCAACAGCCAGACTCGTAGGCAGCCCCCGGTTCGTGTCTACGTCACTGTAAGGTGCGGATGTCTCGTCAGCGAGTCCTGTCCACGATGCAAGAGTGAATGCTGCAGTCGTCTGATATCCGCCGAGACCCATATAATTCGGATGTTCTGCAAGTGCACGGTTATAGTTGGGAATAATCCTGTCTCCTTTCAGACCTTCCAGCCCGGCAATAGGTGTCATATTGGTGATATCATCACGCTGATAGGTAAAGTAGGCAAACTGGTGTTTTGAAAAATTCACATAAGGAAACCCCTTCGTCATCAGATCGGAAGCAGCAGCAGTTGTTGCCGCAAATGCCCAGCAGGTACCATAGGTTCCTTGATGTTGTAATGGGAGGTTCTGGTTCAGGAGGTATTCAGCGGGTAGTGACAGTCCGGGTACAACCGTGCCGATATCCTGATCACTGTCAGGCGGGATGTACCCGTCATCAATATATCCATACTCTGATACGGTAGAGGGAGTCTCATCCGCCGCCGCAGGTGTCACGGCAAACAACAGCATCATCAGGACTGCAAATGATACGAAAATTGCCGTACCAAAATAACGTTTATTCATGAGAACTTTTCCTCTCCTCAGCGAAACAGGCAGACGACCCGATACCCGGGAAGTGCTTTGTATGTAGTTTTCATTAATCATTTTTAACCAGCTCTCATCCAACTGCTGCGTAAGAACACACCCACAGCAACACAATAGATACTCGTATTTGAAGATACATTCGGATTGAAAAAGATAAATCTGTCGATTGATTGAACACATTCATCAGAAAAATATGCCGCTGTCACGTGACAGAGGATCGAATGCAGTGCAAACAACACGACCGGTTCAAAAAAAAACGGAGAAAGAATACTCTCCCTCATACTATGCAACATAATTCCGAAGTTCCCCGTTCCCCGTATGCGGGGATACACACCGGAACCCGGAATGAAAGAGCAGGTTACGGCAGAATAAAGACCGCGGCAACAACAACGGTCGACCATCTCCCGTCCGCACCGCAGGTTGCAGACGCGGAAAGGTGGCTGGTTTTGATGATCTTGCCGCTTGCGAGGTACACCTGTTCGCGCTCCTGCCATGCGGTCTCCGGATCAAACGGGATGTCCATGATGGTTGCAAGCATCGTCGCCGCAAGATCCTCGGCATACTCACCGCACTCGTGACCGGTGATATCTGCGGCATGGTACTCGGAGAGGTAACCGTGCTGTTTTCCGTGGATCTCCGGGACCGCAAGACCAACGGCTGCGGCGATGTTCTGACCCGGAATATTTGTTTCCGTCCGCGCCATGACACAGTAGACAATTTCACCCGGAGAAAGACGGGGAAGACCTTCCTCGCGGGAGATGATCTCGGCATCCGGGGGCATGATGGAGGAAACGGTTACGAGGTTGTACGGGGCCAGTCCCGCATCCCTGAGAGCCATTTCAAAGGATACCAGCTTGTCTTTGTGGACGCCGCATCCCCTGGTGAAAAATACCTTTTCGGGAACAACCATAATTCTTTAGAAAGTCGGTGTGCATCTCATTAATAGTTGTGATTTACCCTCCGGCCCCCGAATGTTAACAGTTAATAATCGTGCTCGCTAATTACTTGGTAAGTACTCTGCACCCAGCCGTATGGATATTCCCCTTTTCCTCCGGCAAAATGAAAATTGTACTAATATTATCAGGTTGATATGATGGCGGACTCAGTTGTAGACAGTATCCTTGCCGCACGCTACTACCGCGTCGGCGAAAAATCCTTTGAGGATGTGTGCCGGCGTGTGGCGGATGCCCTCGGCGAAACACCGGAGGAGACGAAGGAATATTTTGAGGCGATGATGAACCTCGAATTTCTCCCGAACTCGCCAACGCTGATGAACGCGGGAACACCGCTCGGACAGCTGTCCGCCTGTTTTACGCTGCCGGTGAATGATTCCCTGCCGGAGATTTTTGATGCCATCCGCTGGGGCGCAATTATTCACCAGTCGGGCGGCGGTACCGGCTACAACTTTTCCCACCTCAGACCGGAAGGCTCGCCGGTCCGTTCGACGGACGGTGTTGCGTCCGGCCCGGTGTCGTTTATGCGTGTCTTCAATGCGGCAACGGACGTGATCAAGCAGGGCGGACGCAGGCGCGGTGCGAACATGGGCATTCTGAATGTCTGGCACAAGGACATCATGAAGTTCATCAGAAGCAAGGCAAAAGAGGGAGACTTCTCAAACTTCAACATCTCGGTGATGGTGAACGATGAGTTCATGAAAGCCGTTGCCGCAGGCGATCTGGATCGCGAGTGGCTGAAGACGACCGAAGGCGAGTCGGTAACGGTCCGTGAGATCTGGGACGGAATTGTGGAAGGGGTCTGGAAGAACGGTGAGCCGGGTATTCTGTTCTATGATACGATTAACCAGAAGAACCCGACGCCGCAGCTGGGGCCGATCGATACGACGAACCCGTGCGGTGAACAGCCGCTGCTGCCGTTTGAGTCCTGTGTTCTGGGAAGTATCAACCTCGCGAAGTTCATCCGCGCAGACGGGGTGAACTATGATGCGCTGGATAAGATGACGCGGATGGCGGTCCGGTTTTTAGACGCGGTCATCACGAAGAATGTATTCCCGATTGAGCAGATCAAGGAGGCGACGAACCGCACCCGGAAAGTCGGCCTTGGTCTGATGGGTGTGCACGATGCGATGCTGATGCTCCGCATTCCGTACGATTCGGAGGCAGGCCGCAACTTCTGTGAGGAGGTTATGACCCGCATCAATGATGTGGCAACGGAGGAGTCGGAGCGGCTTGGAAAGGAGAAGGGAACGTTCCCGGCATATGAGGGGTCTGTCTGGGACACGCAGGGGAAGGTTATGCGCAACGCTGCTCTTACGACGATTGCCCCGACAGGGACCATTTCACTGCTTGCAGGATGTTCATCGGGTATTGAGCCGGTGTTTTCGTATGCGTACACGCGCCGGAACACGGTCGGTAAGACGTTTATCATGGTGCATCCGTACTTCGAGTCGGAGCTGCGCCGCGTAATTGCAGGACTGGGCTTTACCGGTGCGGAAGCCGAGGCGAAGCGCGATGAGGTTATCAGTCATGTACATGAGACAGGGTCGGTGCAGGATGTTCTGTGGCTGCCGGATGCGTTCCGTGCGGTGTTTAAGACGGCACTGGATATCCGGTGGAAGGATCATGTGCTGATGCAGGCGGTGTTCCAGAAGCATGTGCATGCGTCGATCTCAAAGACGATCAATATGCCGTTTGCAGCTACGAAGGAGAATGTGGCGGACGCGGTTCTTCTTGCATGGAAGGAGGGCATCAAGGGTATGACGCTGTACCGTACCGGTTCTCGGGAGGATGTGGTGCTGGCGCTGGAGAAGAAGGAGGAAAAGAAGGAGGAGGTTGCGGCTGTTCCGGAGCCGAAGGTTGTGCAGCCCCTGTTCTCCCGCCCGCGTGAGCTGGACGGCAGAACATTCCTGGCCCAGTCGGGATGCTGCCGTCTGTATATTACGGTGAACACGCTGGACGGAAAGCCGATGGAGGTATTCATCCGGACGGTGGGCGCAGGATGCGAGGCAAGCAGCAATGCACTCGGCAGAAGTATCAGCACGGGTCTGCAGAATGGTGTGCCGTACGAGAAGTTTGTGAAGCAGTTTGCGAAGGTGAGCTGTATTTCGGCGCTGCGGAATAAGAACTCGGAGGGTCTGTCCTGTGCGGATGTGGTCGGCAAGTGCATTGAGCTTGCGGCGACGAATCAGGCGATCACAACGCTGGACAACTGGACGGTGGAGACGGTGACGCCCGGAACGAAGAAGGGGAATCCGTGTCCGGAGTGCGGCGAGCCGCTGGACTTCGGCGAGGGATGCAACATGGGCATCTGCAAGCACTGCGGATGGTCGGGCTGCAGCTGATCGGCCAGCTTTTTTTCTCATGTGGGTTTTTACCTCCGCCCGGAGACGGGCGGGACAAACCACAATAATTTCATAACTATTTTTTGAACTTATTCTTACATATAACAATTATTTTTGAAGTTGTGGTTTATGTAAACTCAGTAACTATTACAACATTGTTTTGTCACAATTTGTGACAGAACATTCAATTGCTGCACGATCAAAGTATATTGTATGCCACAATTTACTTGTCCGAAATGTGGTGCCGGACTTGAGGTGAAACCCGGGACACATATTGCCGCCTGCCAATATTGTCAGACCACCACCTACATTGACAGAAGTTCTGCACTCTTCTTCTATCTAGTGCCTTTCGCGATTGACGAAACAAAAGCAAAAGGAATATTCAAACGCTGGTCCGCGGGGCCGACAATGGCAAAAGAACTGGAACACGATGCTGTGATTACAAAGTTTACAAAAGAATATTTCCCGGTCTTTCGGTTCCGCCGGCAGGTGAAGGACAAAGAACAGATCATAGTGAAACCAGCAAAAGGAACAACACTGCCCGGCATGCAAAATCTCAGCATTCCACCCGGAAATCTGATAGTATTCGACAGCGCCGCATCAACTGACGGGGCGGAGATCCTGATTCCGGATCTCAGCATAGACTCGTATCTCCCGGAACTTCCCGGAAAAGCTCTGGATCAGGCAATCGTGTACTTCCCGGTGTATGAAATCACCTACACCTTCAAAGAAGAAACCTATGGACTGGTTATTGATGGGTCTTCCGGGGATGTGTACCCTGGCCCGTTCCCGGGAAGAAGTTCCGGATCCTATCTCTCCGTGATGGGACTTGCCGCAGCTCTCGGTCTTTTTGGCGGATTCCTTGGTATTCTGGTTAATCCTGTCTTTTTCGTACTGGTTATTGCGGGATTTTTTGCCGGTAATATTCTTGGAACAAAGCTTGTACAAAAAGTTACGGAGCCGGCAAAATGAGTGAAACAGCAAAACTTCTGGTAACTATGACCTGCCCCTCCTGCGGCGGACAGATCCTGTGTGAGGAAGGGGAAAGCCTTGCCCTGTGTAAATACTGTGACTCGGTTTTCTCTCTGGATGCAGAAGAAGGAGTTGCACAGGTGATGTATAAACTCACTGTCACCACAAAAGAGGCAGAAGAATCTGTCAAAAACTGGATGACATACGGTGCAATGGCCGAAAACTTAAACAAAGATACAGAGATTGCAGAAATATATCCGATCTACCTCCCGTTCTGGCGTCTGATCTCCCGGGGAAAAGCCTGTGTCTGTGGATACGAAGAGCATAAGGATGGTGACGGACATACGAGAAGAACTCCCCGTGAAGCACTCATCAACCGTGAGTATGTGTACAATGACATTGCCTGCATGCCGGGAGATCTCGGGATTGATTCCATCAGGATTCCAGACAAAGCCCAAGCGGTCAGCTTCGATGAAGGGGATATGGTAACATTTGCTGCCACCCTTTCCAAAGACGACAGCTATCAGAATGGTTGTGAGGCAATTATCGCCGAAGCAATTGATGACGGCAAACGGACAATGGATAACGTTACCTTCTCCAAAGGATTCTGTTTCCCCAAAGGATTCACCAAGGTGTACTATCCGTTCTGGATTGTCCGGTATATCTATCAGGATCGCAGCTACTTTGCAACCGTTGACGGCATCACCGGTGAAATAGTCTCCGGTCGTGCTCCTGGAAATGTGAAACGGCAGGGTCGGTATGCCGGAGGAGGAGGAACCATTGCCGGAGCACTGGCAGGTGCGGGAATCGGTTTTATCGGAATGGGGGAAGATACCGCAGGCTTTGCCGTTCCTCTCCTCTTCGTTGCGGCGACACTCATCTGGTACAGTTATCAGCAGTTCCGCTACGGAGACGAAGTCCTTCAGGGCAACCTGAAAGGTTCCGGAATTGCGCACGGCGCAACGATCGGTAAAGTGGACACGGTGGTGACCGGCACACACGATTACTTTTCCTGAGGTGAACTGAAATGATTCTCAAAGAACTCAAATGCCCTGGATGCGGGGCGCCAATCAAATCAAAAACGCGGGATATGATGCTGCAGTGTTCTCACTGCGGTAGGATTCATCTGTATACGAAATCAGCAAAAGGCCTGAACGATGTTTCGTATCAGATATCCGGTGTATCCAAAGAAGGAAAAGGTGAACTCATCTATGTTCCGTTCTGGATTGTGCATGCAGAACCCGTGGTCAGAAAGGAAAAAATTTCCGGAGGAAAAATCGGCCGGTTCATCAAAGACCAGCGGCAGATGCGGGGGGCACGGGACTTTTATGTCTGTGCCGCCGCTGAAATTCCAGAGGAGGTTTCCCGCGTCTGGAACATGGATTTAACTTTGGATCAGCCGGAGCTCGCGTCCAGCCCAGATTTCCGGGGAGGGACACGCGCCCTGATGACCATGGAAAAGGAGACCGCAGGAGACAACGCGGAGTTCCTGTTCCTCCGGTATGAAACAGAAATTCCCGGTACACTGCAGGAATTAGATTACGACTTTACCATTCATACCACACGCGTGGTATATCTGCCGGTATACAAATCCGGAAAAACATTTACTCTCGGGGTGAATCATGCGAACGAAAGAAGATAAACGATTTCAAATAGCCTGGCTCGGAGTAATCCTGATGCTGGGTACCGCAATTCTCGCAGGATACTTCGGACTTGGCATGATGATATCAGCAGGTATATTCTTCCTCGGTACCGGCCTTCTCGTCGCCGTACTTTCTTTTGCGATGGGACGAAAGGATCTCATGATTACCGGAGCTGGAGCTGCCGGCGTTGTTCTTGGCGTGTTTCTGATCCTGTGGGATGTTCTGCCGAAAGTAACCAGTGGAACAGTATCGTTTCCCCTGTTGGCAGGCGCAACAATTGTTGTGCTTGCCGTTGTGGGAATGGTCTACATCATAGGAAAAAAGTAGAGGTGGCATTATGACTGATCTACGGGAAAGCGTACGGGATGAACGGGGACTGATCAAAAAGCTTCAGCTCGCCATACCGGGATTTCGCGGTTACCGGCTTCGTGAAGATGTCCGCATAGCAGACAGCATGCTACGTATGCAGCTAGCGGATTTCCTCAATGCCAATGTTCTTTCGGGACTGGAATCGGTTCGGGAAACAGCCGGAAACAATCTCGAGCTTGACCTGATGAACGATATTGCAGCGGTTATCTCCCAGACAAAAACACTGGAGTCACGTATCCGGCATGCAGAGCAGGGGTACTCAGGCATTTCTCCGGCATACCGTGTGGATGAGGCAGATCTCAATGGACTGTACGAGTATGATCTCTCTCTTCTGCATGATATCACGGCGGCAGCCTCAGCAACCCAGTTAGCAGTCACCGCAGCGGACTCCGGAGATTTTTCTGAGACGGTAGTCTGTTTGCGGCAGGTACGATCAGATCTTAGTACACTGCGATCAGCATTCGAGAAGAGAATTGAGACAATGGCAGGGATGGGTGCATTCTAATGGGGTTATTCTCAAAGTTCAATGAAAAAATCGGATCCGGAACAGATATTGAAGGAGCGGACGCCCGGAAAGGATTCTACTGGGTTGAGGATCAGAAAGGCAACAACGTGATGTGGCGCCTTCCAAGAAATGTAATGTGGAACGATAATGTACTGGTCCGCGAAGATGAGTACGGGGTGTTCTTCCGGGATGGAAAAGCACTGCAGGTATTTGATCGGCCTGACCGGTATGCACTGACCACTCAGAACCTTCCTGTTCTGAAAAATATTGCGGGAACCTTGGTGGGAAACGTACAGATAGGAGAGTTTTTCTGGGTACAGAAACGGGAGTTCCGGGATAAGTTCGGTACAAATCAGCCGCTGGCGTTCCGGGACACCGACTTCGGTGTTGTACAGTTACGGATGTTTGGGCAGTTCTCCTATAAAGTAACAGATCCGCTTCTGACGATCACGGAGTTTATCGGAACAAAAGGCCTGACAACTTCAGAAGAGATTGTATCCTGGCTGAAAGATCAGATTGTGATGATCCTCAACGATACACTCGGAGAGCTGAAGAGTAAGAAACAGATGGGGATACTTGACATGCCCGCATATCTCCAGGAGATTGAACAGCTGTGCCTTGCAAAACTCATGAAAGAGACTGAGATATACGGTCTGAAGATCATGAAGTTTACCGGTCTGAACATCAATATGCCCGAGGAAGTGCAGGAAGCGATCAACAAGCGGGGTGCAATGTCTGCTCTTGGGGTGAACTATATTCAGTATCAGTCCGGGAAGGCGATTGAGGGAATCGGTGAGGGAGCAGCACAGGGCGGGGGAGAAGGAGCAGGGTTTGCAATGATGGGAGCAGGTATGGGAGCAGGGCTTGGTATGGGGAACATGATGGCACAGGGGATGAGCGGGATGGGAGGAGGACAGCCCGCACCGTTTGGCGGGCAGGTTCCTGCCGCGGCCACGGTCGCGGCCCCGCAGCCTGCTGCCGCTACGGCTGCCCCACAGCCGGGGGACAGCTGTCCAAAGTGCGGAAATACGGTTCCGACAGGGACAAAGTTCTGTCCTGAGTGCGGGAGTAAACTCGGGCAGTCATTCTGTTCGGAATGCGGAGCGAAGGTCATGCCGGGCATGAAGTTCTGTGCCGAGTGCGGCAACAAACTCTGAATGCTGGAGGTCTGTTCGACATTCCGGTTTTTTTTCTTTTTGGAGGAGAGAGACGTATGAGGTATGTACATTCGCCGTTTCAGAGTGACGGGTTGTGGTGTGACGGGGATTTGTATCTTCCCGACAATGTTGACAAACCTCCGGTACTTATCTTTGTACACGGGCTTGGGTATCCCCGGTTTGCCGGACTGATGCCGTTTATCTGCCCATTACTTACTGCGGGGATTGCGGTCTACACATTTGATTTCAGAAATCTTACCTTTTCAGAAGGTGTGTTAAGAAATCTGATTGATCCCGGGGAGCAGGTACGGGATTTACATGCAGCAATCACCCATATGCGAGCTTTGCCAGAGGTTGACGGAGAACGGATAGGACTGTGCGGAGTGTCGGTATCTGCCGGGCATACCATGATAACCGCAGCAGAGGATCATCAGCTGGCCGGAATCGGATGCTTCATTCCCTGTATGGATCCGAAGAGTTACGTGCTTGGCAGAGGGGTGAGATTTTTCCTGCCGCTGTATTTGATCTCTCTGCTGGACGATATCAGTAGTCATCTGGGACTTTCGCCGATCTGTATCCCCATGAAACTCCCGGTATATCTCTTCGCCGACTGTGAATCTCCGGATTTTTATCCAGGGTACCAGATAGCATGGAAGAGGACAGGCAGAAAGTTTGGCTATGATGTCCTGACACTTTCCCTGCAGCAGCGTGCAACCGGTAAACATATTGTCTGGACAAATCTGTTTCCGGCACGCTCCATTCTGCGGGTATTACAGTTTCAGCCACAGATCGCAGTTCCCGATGTACAATGTCCGGCACTGATCATTGCAGCGCGGGACGATTCCATCGTCCCGTATGCTTCTGTACAGAGTATGGCTGAAAGATTTCCGGAGGCGGAACTGGTTTCCTACGAAGGGGATCATTTTGAACTGGGAAACCATAAAGAACTGAAAGAGGTCGTGGTGGACTTCTTTTTCCGGAAATTTTCAGAGAATCGTTGAGACAAAACGATCCCGGGAATTCTTGGAACCATCCATTTCCCGAGAAAAATAACTGATATATAGCAGGCATGACATAGTTATGTTCATTGTGTTCTGCCGGAAGCTTGACAATCTCATGAATATTACCAAGACAACCAATACCTCTCTGGCACTTTTCTTATCAGTGGTCCCCTCCTACATCTGTCGTCTCCGGAACGGTTCGCGGCCTCTTCCCAAGAACAGTGATCTACTGCAGCCCATGGGGGAGTTCTTTGCCGAAAAAATTACCGATGATTTTCAAAAACAGTCCATTATGCAGGCATGCGGAATGAACGATACATTCCCTGAGGATAAGGCCTTCCTCGCTACGATTCTAATGCACTGGCTTTCCGAAACCGATGTCAGGGAGAAGACTTCATTGGAGACAGATGTGGATACCTGGAAAACACCAAAGACCGGTTGCCAGTCAGTGGACACGCTCTACTACGGCTGCAAAGGAAAACAGGATGCGGTTGTCAGATTTTTAACCGAGATTCTCCGGCACGAAGGTACCCAGACGCTGCTTTTGTTCAGCGATGAGAACATGGACTGGATGACAGAACCAGCATTTTTCCGCCAATGGGGTACTCTCCTGATGCGGGTGTTACAGAAGGAAAATCACATTAAAATTATTCATACGGTAAGCCGCAAAGGTCAGGAGATGGATGCTGCGATACGCGGATGGCTTCCTCTCTATACCACAGACAGGATTGAACCCTACTACTGTCCGGAACCAAAAGACGGGATTTATCGGCGGACGTTGTTTATCGCTCCGGAAACTGCCGCTATCAGTTCATTTTCTATTCAGGATAATATTGATGCCGCACCGAACTTGTATATCACTGATCCCGAGGCGATACGTGCTTTTACGAAGGAGTTCGAGGATTACATCAGTATCTGTAAACCGCTGATGCAAAAATATTCGGTGCTTTCTGCGAACCCTGCATATAAGACGATTTTATGGGAGTGGGAAGAGACGAACGGAACGATACATCTGATGCCTGAGTACCTTTCGGAGATCTCATTTCCCCCTGGCTTTCTGAATGACTGCTGCAGCCGTGTCGGCCGGGAGGATCTTTTCGCATATGTGCAGGATCGGGCTGCCCATATCCTGCAGCAGTTGTCGTTTTGTAAGGTGTATGACCTTCTTCATCTTCCTGAACCCGGAATGGTACTGGAGGGAAAAGTCCGGATTCCACGTGTATCCTATCCAGATGTTCCTGTTCTGTGGTATACACCTGAGGGGTTTTGTGCCCATCTGCGGCAGATCATTTGTCTTCTCAGGACGTGCCCTGCCTATCACGCAGTGATTCACTCTCCGGAGGAACCCTACGTTATGCAGGTAAAAGAGCGGACCGGGGCGTTTGTTCTCGGTAAAATTGAGCAACCGGTAACATATTTTTTCAATGAACCCCAAATGACTGCGAGCTTTCAGAGTTCTCTCAGGAAAAAAATACAAAGCAATTCTGCCGTTTCCCGTGAGGATACGATCTCTCTGCTGGAGGGGTATATTCAGTCACTTACTGCGATGATGTGATTTCACAAGAGATTCGGCAGAAAAAATACAGATGGTGAGTTTGGTATTTGGTGGTCTCTTCTTTTTGCGGTTAGCTTCCCTCCCCGATAATCAGGAAGTTATTTGGCAAACGTCCTATTCGGTTTTCGTTTTATCTTCAGAAGCGTGAGTATGTCATCTATCGGAACAGATTCGTTCAACATAACCCATTTGCCGTCGTGATAGGTATCGGCGGTGTCGTATAATTCCATCGTTCGGGCTGAGAGATCATTTCTGATGGTTTCAACTTTTTTTCTTTCGTCCTGTCCAAAAATAATCATAAAGCCGAAGCAGTCCTGTCGCGCATACAGGGCGCACAAGGTTTTCCCGCCACGCCGGTACTTATATTCGTATTTCCACTTTTTCCCGCCGTCACTCCAGATCGTATCCATGTCATAGAGCAAGTTGATTTCAAGACATATTTTCGCCCAATACGAAAATGCTTCAGCTCCAATAAGAGAGATTATCTTATTTTCTGGAGGGATTTTCTGTAATACTGCCATAGCTGTTATCTCTGCTTCAACTTTTGAGGTATCGGTTGGTTCCGGATACATTATATCGATATCGGGAATGGTTCAATCTGTCAGTTTCCTTTTGCATATGTACGGAAATAATGCGAGACGATCTGCTTTTGTCTTTGCTTTGCTGGTACTTCTTTAGGAACCCCGGGCATTTCCTCCGGGAAACTGTCCGGTCCAGATGGAAGCGTCCGGACAGAATGAGCGGAACGGAATTCTGTTCAGTGGAGATTATGTTTTCTCTTATTCCGGAATGGAAGGTATATGCTGGCAGTGTCCGGCTGATGCGGAGGTGACGAGAGTTTGTCCAATCTTTTTTTATATTCTTTTGAACCACATACCTGCTATTGAGGTGTGGTAAAAAATGAAGAAAATAGTTTTCACGATACTGCTGTGCGGTCTGCTGATCTTCGCCTGCGGAACCACAGCGGCAGCAGATGACGTGTGGATCGCAATCGATCCGACCCCTGACACTGCCATCGGAGACACACTCATACTCTCCGGCACAACCAATGCAGTGCCCGGAACACAACTCGATATCGTGGTACGCCCGGCAACTCTTCAGGTCACATCCGACTACCCGGCTGCATTCTCCGGAAAAGCAACCGTGATCAAAGGAACAGCAGGCATCAGCTTCTGGAGCGTGGCAAACGACACCGCGAAAATGCTTGCCGACAAGTACGAAGTACGGGTAAGTGACGCGGTCTCCGGCAGCAGCGTGACCACATACTTCAATCTCTGCAAAGAACCGATATCCCCTTCTCCCTCCAAAGAATATCAGATCACCCTGAACCCGGTTGTCTATCCCGCATCGGGTGATTCGTATCTATTCTCCGGTACCACCTCCGCACCGGCAGGATCGGTTGTACTCGTGGATGTCGGGAAGATTGCCTCAACCATCACGGGAGATTCGGATCATGTTTTCTCCCTTCCCCTCGTGTACGAAACCTCCGGCGTTGTGACCGCAGGTGAACACGGGATCAATCACTGGGCAATTCAGTCATCCTTAACCCCGTACCGCCTGGCAGAACCAAATGTCAGATACGCGGCTGCGGCATTCCTTCCGGAGATGCCGAAAACCGTTTCCGCCACCCGTACCATCTCCGGTTCCGGAAGCTGGACAACCGTTGACGCAGTTGCCGATGCCGCAACCGGTGATGTGATCACTCTTTCCGGAACAACAAACCTTCCTCCCGGAGAGCGAATCACGGTCGAGGTGTATAACGTCATCCCGGGACCTTCTCCGAAGAAACCGGATCAGCCGGTATTTTCCAAAGAGATACTGATCGAATCAGGATCCGTCTGGTCGGCGGAACTGGACACCGAAGGTATCCGCATGGGAACGTACACGGTCGTTGCTGCGGATGCTCCGTACTTCTCCGGCCCGGTCTTTTCACTTGCACTTCCCAAGGATCGGCAGTGGATCGCCATGGATCCAATACCGTTTGTTACACAGAACTCCAGTTTCACTCTCTCCGGTACAACCGGTCTTGACGACGGGATGCAGCTCTTAATCGAGGTTCTGCCGCGATATTTTATTGACGAGGTGCTTGCCCATGACTCCAAAGCATGCTACAGCCTCATATCCGGAACTTCCATGACGACCGTAATTGTACCGGGAGAAAACAATGTCAACATCTGGAGTGTGTCAATCGATACCCGGAACTGGACGGCGGAAACCTATGTGGTGAAAGTCGTGGGAATCGAAGTGGATGTCACCGCACCCCGCACGGAGTTCGAACTCTATCCGGAACATTATGTCCCCCCGACGAATACAGAACCTCCGAAGGAAACACAGGCGCCGGGTTTTGCATTCGTCGCGACACTCATCGCCGCAGCAGCGGCAGTGATGTTCACACGGAAGTGACGAGACTTTGTCCAATCTTTTTTTATATTCTCCAGTTCCACATACCCGCATTGGGATGTGATGAACGATGAAGAACCAATTTTTCATAGTGGTGGTATGCATACTGCTGATGATCCCCTGCGGGGCGGCAGCGGCGGAGGAAGAATACTGGATAACCATCGATCCTATCCCGGATCAGATGCTTGGAACAACATACACAATCTCCGGAGAAACAAATCTCCCGGCGGAAAGCGAACTGCTCTTTGAACATTACTGGACTGACTGGGAATGCCATGACACACGGGTATGTACCCCACTAGGAAACTCCGGAATGACTTCATCGGTAATTCAGGTAGAGCAGGGCGCCAAAAGCACAAATGTCTGGCATGTCATCATGAATACCTCTGAGTTCGGGTATGCACGGGAATTTTTGGTAAAAATTTATTCGATTGACACGCCGGCCTGGTTCAGGACCACCTATCACCTCCTTGAACCAACGCCGGAAACACCTTGGGTCATTATCGATCCAATCCCGGATCAACACTGCGGAACGTCCGTCACCCTTACCGGATCCGTATTCCTGCCGCAGGAAGGAAGATTCCTCATCACCATACAGCCGGTGTGGTTCGAGCCCACCACCGCTCCCGACACCGCAGAACCCCTTCCCTTCGTAAAACAGATGCAAATACTCGTACCGAAGGAAACCACCGAATCGTATCACTGGAACATCTCCCTTGACACCACCGACCTCCCGCCGGACATGTACCGGGTGGATGCATCCGGCATCGACTACGATCTCGGCACGCAGAACCGGACCTTCCTTCTCTTCGGCACCGGAAAAGAAAACGACTGCACAATAGAAATATCCTCCGTGAAACATGCAGTTGCAGGAGAAACACTTACCGTGCAGGGATCCGTCGCCACCAAAAACGCAGCAACACTGGTGTATGAACTGATACCGAAAAGACCCTTCACCTCCCGTACAGAAATCCGAACCGGCTGCCTCAGAACAGAACCGGTACAGATATACAGCACAACCTTTGACAAAACATTCTGGGAAACGGCAATCGACACCGCAGGACTCAAAGCAGGAAACTATACGCTGAAAATCTCAGCACTCAACACACCGGTCACCGCCGCGGCAGAGATCGAACTGCTGAACAAAGAAACCATCCCAACCGCCACGCAGACACCCGGATTCGGACTCGGCATCCTCGCAGTTGCATTCGGAATAGCGGTAATCCTCGGAACGCTCCGCAGAAAATAAAAAAAGATCACGCACCGTTCTTCTTGAACAGCCGGAGGCAGCGATCCTTATACTCCTCCTCCGTGATCACACCCGTATCCCGCAGAAGTTTCAGCGACTCAAGACACGCATCAACCGTCTCCTCCTCAAAAGAATCCTGCGGCTCAAGCGTGATCGACATCGGAATCGTCGTCTTTTCCGTCGGAGGTGCGGACGGCATCATCTGCGCAGATGAAGCACGCGGCAGAGGAGTCGGCAGCGACACCTTTACCGGCTCTCTTACCTCTGGAACCGGCAGCCTATCAAGCTCCTCTGCAATCACCGCCGCCGCTTCCTCCTCCATCTGTTTCTTCGGTGACGGTTTCGGGGTCACATACACCTCGGAATCATCCTCGTCGACCGGCACCAGCGGCTCGGCTGCAAGCTTCGCAAGTGTACCGCCGCCGGAGCTGCGGTAATGCGGATGTTGCTCCGGCAGAATCATTGCATCCCCTCCGTCCTCATTCGCCCACTGAGAATCGGTAACCCCGGGACCGTCTCCGAGAACCGTCGCATCATCAACGGAAGCGTCCGTCAGCTCCGCAATCTCCGCCTCTTCGGCTTCGCTTTCTGCCGTCTCGATCATCCGCTGCACCCGTGAGTTCATGGCAGCCGATTTCACCTCCGCATCAACTGCCGGAACGATCTCCGGGACCTCCTCAAACACATCCCCGTCTTCAGCTTCCGGCGGGAAATGTTCAAACAGTTTCTCCGTCGGTTCATAGCATCCAAGACCCGGCATTTCTTTATCCTCGAACAGATCTTCTGCCGGAATGGTCGGAACCGAGGAGAGAACCGGATCGCTCTCCTTCACCATGTACTCATCCGTCAGCAGACTCTGCCGGTGCAGGAACTTCCACTCACCGCCCACCTTCTCGATCATCAGATCGCGGAACGTCAGAAGGGCTGCCCGCACCTCCTCGGGCTTATTGCGGATGCGGTCAAACACATTCATCTCGCCGTCCAGACGGGTAAAGGTCAGAACCGTGGAGAGACCGCGGGTAAACTTCACATGAACCTGCATCAGATCCACATAATTGATCTGAAACACCCGGTACACCACCGACGTCTCCGGATACGCACAGACAATCCGCAACCGCGTGATTAAGATCGGAAGATGATAGTTCTCACTGCTGCGGGCGTAGAGCACTTCCAGCACCTCTTCGTCGGCCGGGATCTCATCCAGTATCTCGATCGGGAGATCGTATTCATAGAGAACTTCGGGTCGCACAGTTACCGTCTCAGATATTGCATAAATGGTTGGTGCTGGTTCTTTGTTAAAGTTCGTAATTCAGCAGTGCCCGGTCACTTCTTTTTTCTCCGGAGTTTGCGGAGAAATGCGTTGCGTCCCTCCTCATCCCCGGAGATCCACCACGGTGTCCATGCAGGATTCCAGCACCGGACAAGAACGGTGAACACGCCGGAAAAGACAGCACAGAAGAGGATTGCTGCAAGGAAGAATCCAAAAACGGAACTGCCCACCAGCGGAACAAATCCTGTGGAAAGCATAACGCAGTATGCCGCAAGATGCGATGCCACAATGATCAGCACCCAGCCGAGATTTTGTTTCGTGAAGGTTGTTACCGCAAGATAGCTGAGAGCACAGCCGCTGCCGAGCGCAAAAAGACAGAGAGGATAACCAAGCTGCGGCAGGGCGGACGCAGGAAACAGTATGCCAGTTCCCAGAACCGACACGAACACGCCGACAACTGCGGGAATCGCAATCCGCTGGCTGATGGGAAGAGTCCGGGTGAAATAGATGAACGCAAGGGCAATTACTGCGGCACCCAGCGTGTAGTTGAGGCTGTTCACCCACGTGGAAAGGTATGCGAAAAGAATGGTCAGCGGATCCATGAACTGCTGTACTGTTTTGCTGCGGGAGAATATAGCGTTTCAGGGAGGAAAAGGTTTTTTCAAACAGGAGTTCCGCGGTATGATCGGTGAAAAAAGAAAATTGATATTGGGGAGATTTACATCATACCGGGCATGCCGCCGGGCATACCGCCCATGCCGCCTGCTCCGCCCATTGCTGCCATCTCTTCCGGAGACGGGCCTGCGGACTTTGCGGATGCGATGACATCGTCGATTCTGAGAATCATGACGGCTGCCTCTGCTGCGGATGCAATTGCCTGAGTCTTTACCCGGAGCGGCTCAACAACACCTGCTGCCAGCATGTCAACCGGCTTGCCTTCGAAGACATCCAGACCAAAGGTCTTCTTGCCTTTCTCGTGGGCTGCACGAAGCTCGACAAGCTTGTCGATCGGGTCAAGACCTGCATTCTCTGCGAGGGTTCTCGGGATGACCTCAAGTGCGGATGCGAATGCCTCGATGGCAAGCTGGATACGTCCGCCCTGGGTTGCGGCGTACTCACGGAGTCTGAGGGAAAGCTCGACTTCCGGTGCTCCTCCGCCTGCGACAATCTTCTTGTCCTCAACGACAACACCGACAACACGGAGTGCGTCTTCAAGTGCACGGCCAAGCTCGTCAACCACGTGCTCGGTTCCGCCCTTGATGATGATGGAGACTGCCTTCGGGTTCTTGCATTTCTCCACAAAGATCATCTCTTCACCGCCGACCTTGCGCTCTTCGACAAGACCTGCA
This sequence comes from Methanocorpusculum vombati, assembly GCF_026891935.1. Taxonomy (NCBI): domain Archaea; kingdom Methanobacteriati; phylum Methanobacteriota; class Methanomicrobia; order Methanomicrobiales; family Methanocorpusculaceae; genus Methanocorpusculum; species Methanocorpusculum vombati. The sequence goes on from NZ_JAPTGC010000005.1 coordinate 48,439, forward strand.
ACACCAAGTTCATCAGCGCTGATTGCGTCGATGGAGGAGATCAGTGCGCCGCCGGTTGCACGGGCGAGTTTTTCCATATCGGATTTCTTGACACGGCGGACGGCAAGGATGCCTGCCTTTGAGAGGTAGTGCTGTGCAATGTCGTCGATACCCTTCTGACAGAAGAGGACGTTTGCACCGGATGCCTTGATCTTTTCGACAATGCCCTTAATCATGCGCTCTTCCTCATCAAGGAACAGCTGGAGCTGGTCGGGGCTGGTGATGCTGATCTCTGCGTCAACTTCAGTCTTCTTGTACTCGACTGCTGCGTTGAGGAGGAGAATCTTTGCACTCTTCACGGTCTTCGGCATGCCGGGGTGGACACGCTCTTTGTCGATGATCATGCCTTCGACAATCTCGGAGTCCTCGATTGCACCGCCGACACGCTTCTCGACCTTGACGTTCTCGGTGTCAACGGTTCCGTCTGCATCGGCAACAAGGGTGATTGCACGGACAATTAAGTCGCAGAGTTTGTCCTTGGATGCCTCGGCGTTCTTGCCGGTCATTGCGGTTCCTGCAATCTTTGCGAGGATTTCCTTGTCCTTTGCCTTGACATCGACTGCGATGGTCTTGAGAAGCTCCTGTGCCTTCTCTGCGGCCTGGCGGTATCCGAGGGTGATAACGGTCGGGTGGACGTCCTGCTCAAGAAGCTCTTCGGACTTCTTCAGAAGCTCACCTGCAATGACGACTGCTGAGGTGGTTCCGTCGCCGACTTCGTCGTCCTGGGTCTTTGCGACCTCGACCATCATCTTTGCGGCCGGGTGTTCAATGTCCATCTCTTTGAGGATGGTCACACCGTCATTGGTGATGACGACATCGCCGATGGTGTCGACGAGCATTTTGTCCATGCCCTTCGGACCGAGGGTGGTTCTTACTGCACCGGCAACTGCCTTTGCTGCAGCAATGTTCATGCTCTGGGCATCCCGTCCACGGGTACGGGATCCGCCTTCTTTCAGAATCAGAATAGGCTGTCCGCCAAGTTGTGCTGACATGATTTTTATCTCCAAATACTCTGTGGCATACAGAGTAATGTATGCAGATTAGGTTGCTTTGTTGTTCTATATAAATTTGATTGTATTGCAAATGCATCGGGACAAGAATGTAAGATAATTTTCCGGGGGCGGAGATCCTCTGCCGGGGCGCGCCCGCAGGGCGGAGCAATACCGGCCAAACCGATTATTCCTGAGACATACGACAGAAAAAAAGGCCGCGGACAGCACGGCCTTTTCCAAGAGGTCTGTGGTGGGAACAGAGGTTTGCAGAAAAAAAGATAGTCAGGAATCCGTCCCGCGGGAAAAATTATTGTTTCTCTGTCACCATCTCCAGCAGATCCGAACCGTCGGAGACATCCTTCAGCCGCTCCTCACCGATCACAAGCGTTTTGCCGATCTTTTTCTCCTTGCGGTAGTCCGAGACCACACACAAAGAATGGGTACCGGAAATCTGCGAGATGTTTCCGACCAGTTCAGCCCGGCGCACGGTCTTCTGTGCAGTACCGTAACAGGTGAGAATCGTCTCATTCTCGAACACCGCGAACGCATGGAACGGCGCGCGGCGGAGCTCCTGCACACTGATACCGATCGATCGCAGCCGGTCGGCAGGCTGCTGATGGGGATCGGCATCATCACTGTGTCCCGACGGCAGTGATGCCGGCGTTCGCTCCTCCGCTGCCGGCGTATACCTGAGAAGATCGATCGGCATCACAATATCATCATTGAACAGCTCCTCAAGCCGCATGGCAACCTCAAGCGTAGTACCCATGCCGCCCTCGTACTTGCTGATGGTCCGGCGGGAAACCCCAAGCGCATGGGCGAGATCGCCGAGGGACATCGACTGTTCCTCGCGCAGTTCCCGGAGCCGGTCGGCGTCAATGTTTACATAAAGACCGCCGGGCGATGCATACACGAGCGGCAGCTCACCCTCCGCAAGATAATCATACAGCGTCGCAGAAGACACCGCATTGATACTGTACCGCAGATAGATTGCACCGCGCTCCAGCGGCGCATCACGCGCCCGCTCCCCGATGATGAGGGGAACGGCACCCAGATGCCGGGCAATTTTGTCCAGGTCCCAGGCAATGTCCTCGTTGACACTGTCTATCTGGGACACGACCTTGATGACCAGCAGATGCTCACCGTCTGAGGTCATCAGATCGAAACTCCGCGGACGTATCTCGCAGCGTTCCGATACATTATAGCCTGCCATGATCAGGATACTGACCACATTCTGAAGCAGCCGGTCGTTGGACATGATCGTATAATCGTAATAGTAATGCAGTTCAATAAATTAGTATCGATAAAATGTTCCTCGGCATAGACGACACGGACTCTCCGGACGGTATGTGCACCACCTATCTGGGCGCAATGCTCGCAGAAAATCTACAGCGCGCAGGATACACCCTTGGAGAGCTGCGGCTGGTTCGTCTGAACCCGAATGTGATCTGGAAAACGCGGGGCAACGCGGCGGTCTGTCTGGAAATCTCCGGCGGAACACCGGAGGCTGTCTTCAATGCCGCATGCGAACTGGTCGAGGAGTTCGCAGAGTTCGACTGTGAAAACACCAATCCGGGTGTCGTCGTCGTAAACGAACGGCCAGACCCGGCATTCTACTATCAGGCACTGCAAAGATTCTGTACCATCGGGGAAACGGTACGGCGGCTGGAAAAGATCGGCGCACTCTACCGCGGCTACAAATGCGGCCGCGGGCTCATCGGTGCTCTCGCCGCAGTCTCCTCCGTCCTGCCGGACGCAACCTATGAACTGCTCGCCTACCGGTCAGTAGAAAGATTTGGAACGCCGCGGGAAATTATGGCGGAGAGTTTCTTCGCGTCGGCCGCCGCAACATTCCCGCACACCTGGGACACCGTGGACCCCGCCGCAGGTACGGTTGTCTGTGTACCGCACGGAAAGGATCCCGTACTCTACGGCATTCGCGGAGAATCACCGGAATGGGTGAAACGTTCCGCCGAACTGCTCATCTCCGAACCCCCGGCGTTCTCCCAGGTATGGAAGACCAATCAGGGAACCGATGCGCACCTTCTGGACTACGAGGGCAAACCGCAGGAGGGATGCTCCTATCGCATCGACGGGGTTGTAGCCGACACCCCGATGACCGAATGCGGGGGTCACGTGGATTTTTTGTTCACTCCCGACGCGGGCGGACCAAACCTCAGGGTGTTTGCGTTTGAACCGACGAAGGACTTCCGGCACACGGTCCGCAAACTTCAGTCCGGCGACCATCTTACGCTCTGCGGCAGCTGGAGGAAAGATGCGCTGCATCTGGAAAAGTTCCGGGCAAACACGCTCCGTCCCGCGCGGGTGCGGAAGTCCCCGAAGTGTCCGGTCTGCGGCGGCCGCATGACCTCTGCCGGATACGGCAAAGGATACAAATGCCGCAGCTGTTCCGGGCGGATCCGGACCCAAGAGATTACGGAACAGATACGGGGGATTGCCGAAGGCTGGTATGAAGTCCCGCCCGATGCACGCCGGCATCTGGCAAAACCGATTGCCCGTATACAGGAAGAAACGAATAGTCTCCGTGAGTAACCGCTGAAGGAAAAGATCACACGGCGGAAAAGATAACACCACCCGCACCAAAGAGATACATAACAATGACTCTTGAGGAGAAGATCACATTTTATTCGCGGGAGGACGCCGCAGAGTTCCAGAAATATCTCAAAGAGAAGGACTGTTCCGCCCGCATCTCGGTTGAGCATACATTCTCCGGCACCCCGTACTTTGAAGGAACCATCGCCGCATTCGATGCACTCATCACCAAACTCCTTGCAAAAGAAGAGGACAGCGACCTTGCCCAGATCAAAACTGATCTGGAGAACCGCGAGAAAACCCTTGCCGAATTTTTCTCCGCACACAAAGAGGGCGACGTGCTGGCCGATGCAACGCCCGCACAGCTGCTTGCGCAGCTGGAAAGCATCGATGCAAACGGCAACGACGACATACAGAAGACCGCAACGGAAAAGTTCGTCAACTCACTGATGATTCTCGGAACCCTTGAGGACAATGAACTCCTGAAGATTGAAGGAGAGACGCCGGAGTACACGCTGATCGGCGTAAAGGACCCCAAGGAACTGCGCGTCATGTATGCCTACACCGATCTCGGCGGCATTGCACCCGAGGATCTCGAAGGAACCGGCATTACGAGCCACATCAGAACATCATCGACAACCGGATACGTGGTCACAACCGGTGCCGAGATCGTGCTTGCCCAGGGTATTGACGATCTTGGTGACTTCCTTGACCACCTTGATGTGGATGATGATGAAGCAGGCCGGTTCGTGGATGCAATCTTTTTCAAACAGGCACTGGTTGCAAAGATCCATGATCTTGTTTCGGGCGGCATCGCCACCGAAGCCGGACTGCTGGAAGCGTTTGAAGCGCCGGCCTTCCCGCTCGGTGTGACCGAGGATGTGATCTCCTTTGACCTCTCCGCCGAGTACCTTGCGGGAGTCGTCAACGACCTCCGCAAACAGGGTTTCCTCAAGGGAAGAGACGGCAAGATTAAAAGTTGCTAACGCATAATAGTATAGTTAGGTGGGGGATGTGGAGTACAAAGCAGTGTGGATACTGCTGCCCTCACCACAGCCAAACCTGTTTTCCAATATCTTATTGCTGTATCTCACCTAACTTTATGGAATTACTTTCAGGTCAGGTACAAGAGAATGCACAAACACTGTAATGATCCAGTAAAACAGTTTATTCCCCGCGCAGGCATGACGGTGAACGAGCTGGTTCGGGAAATGGGGGGAGCGGGAGCATACAACGGCGGAAGCCTCTTCCACGCGGTTGATGTTTATGAGAAGATGCTGTCCGATCCGGATATGACAAAGTTCTTCGGTCTGTCCGGCGCGATGGTTCCGGCCGGAATGGGCGGTATTGTCTCAACGTTAATCGAGAAGGGACATATCGACATTCTCACGTCAACGGGCGCAAACCTCACGCATGATTTAATCGAGGCTATCGGCTGCCACCATTATCACGGGCAGGCGGGGTGCGATGATCTTGAACTCCGAAAAGATGAGATCAACAGAATCTATGATGTGTTCCTCCCCAACGAAGCGTATGAGGAGCTCGAAGAGTTCATTCAGGATGTGTACAACAGTCTGCCGGAGCAGCCGGTTACGATCAGCAAGCTGCTGCGGACGATCGGCGAGCAGGTGGATACCGGAATTCTTGCAACCGCGGCAAAGCATGATGTGCCGGTGTACTGTCCGGCGTTTCAGGATTCGGTGCTGGGTCTGCAGTACTGGATGTTTTCCCAGTTCCACAAAAAGACCATCTTGGATGCGATCGGCGACATGCATGATCTGCTGAACACGGCGTTTTCGGTGAAGAAGGCGGGCGCGGTTCTGGTGGGCGGCGGTGTTCCGAAGAACTTCACATTACAGACGATGCTGATGACGGAGAATGCATTTACGTATGTGGTTCAGCTGACCGGTGACCGGCCTGACCTCGGTGGGCTGTCCGGTGCGACACTGGATGAGGCAAAGTCCTGGGGAAAGATCGGCGAGGGCGGTATCGGCGTTACGGTGTACGGCGATGCAACGATTACCCTGCCGATTCTTGCTGCCGCAACGCTTGAGCGGCTGGAGCAGAAGTAATGGCAGATCTTCTTCTTGCGCTGGATGTGAAGGGGAAGACCGAAGCTGTCCGCGTGGCGAATGCGTGTACCGGCGAGGTGGATGCAATTAAGATCGGGTACCCACTGGTGCTTTCGACGGGTCTTGGAATTGTGAAAGATCTGACAAACGCGGAGATTCCAATCATTGCGGACTTCAAGGTTGCCGATATTCCGAATACGAATACGCTTATCTGCGAGGAGGTGTTTGGCGCGGGCTGTTCAGGTATCATTACGCATGCGTTCTGCGGATCAGATTCGCTTGCGGCCTGTGTAGATGCGGCGCATGATCACGGCGGCGTCTGTTTTGTGGTATGTGAGATGAGCCACCCCGGCGCTCTTGATTTCCTATCCGGAGACAATGCTGTGCGGATGGCGGAGATGGCAAAAGCTGCGGGAGCTGACGGAATTATTGCGCCGGCAACGCGACCGGAGCGAACAGCAATGCTTCGCGGAGTTATCGGGGATGCAATGAAGATCTATTCGCCGGGTGTCGGTGCGCAGGGTGCACAGCCGGAGGATGTGAAGAAGTACGTGGACGGTATCATCGTGGGCCGGGCAATCTATGAGGCGACCGACCCGAAGGCTGCGGCACACGAATTCCGCGTGCGGGCGAGATAAAAAAGAATATTCCATACAAAATTCACAAAACTTTTTTTGAGGAGTTTTGCCGGTAAATCTGTGATTGAGAGCCAATTTTTGTTAGTGATCGTATTTCAGCCCGCAAAACACACGGAAGTAAATACATCACGGAATCCTAAATGAATCAGTTTTTGCATGTTCTGCATTTTCCGCGGGAGACGCAGGAATGAAAATCTAACACCTTGTGAGGAAAAAAGATTTAATCCTCTCCCGTCCAGTACTTCATTACCGATACCCGGAGAAACATTCCATGCTGAAACATCTTGTTCTTCTCACGCTTCTTGCAGCGCTCCTGCTGGTCGTTCCTGCCGCTGCTGCAAATGCTTCGATGATTGAAAATACCAACTTCATCACCGTTCAATCCAGTCCGCCGTCCGCTGATGTGTACATTGACGGTGTCTATCAGGGAAAGACACCGGTCACTTCGCCCGATCACTACGAAGGACATTACAATGTCCGGGTTGTTCTCGCCGGATACGATGAGTACATTGTTCCGGATCTGTATGTGAAACCTCTCGGTTCCGGTGTTGCGTCGGTAACAGCGAATCTGATGAAGAATACGTCGATTGCCGGCGTCGTGGTGTATGCGGAGCCGGCAGGCGTTAACGTGTATGTGGATGACGTGTATGCCGGAACGGTGCCGGAGGCAAAGGATGGGGGTCTCCAGCTGGCAGGCTATCTGCCGGGGAAGCACGATTTCCGGTTTGAAAAGGATGGCTACAACACCGTTACGAAAAACAACTACATGCTCACCGCCGGAAATACGGAGACCCTGCGGGTGACACTGGGAAAAGCCGCCGCAACTCCGGAACCGACGGTGACCATTGTTGCCCCGACCGAAGTTACCACGGTACCGACCACGTTTGCACCCTCCGCTCCGCCGACCAAAGCACCGGTGCCGGTGCTTGGTCTGCTTCTCGGTCTTGCCGCAGCAGTTCTCCTGATACGGAGAACCTGAATTTTTTTAGGGCATCACACCGAAATTCGTTTTATCTACAAACAATCATCATTGATCGAATTTCAGCCCAAGATTTGCATGGCAGAACCATGCGAGTCGTGGGATGATCAGGAATAACGATGCAATACCCTTTTTTAGTGAACCTTCCGGATGTACCGCCGTTCACCGACTCCACAACTTCAGCGGATACGGCAGGAAGATACACAGTACTACCGTCGCCGCCATCAGTATCGCCTGCATCATCAGTACCTCGGGCATGCTGCCGACGATGTCGGCAAGGACACCGATCACCAGACTCGCAAACGCACTCACTCCCAGTGGAATACCGATCACAATGCCGGACGCAAGACCCACGCTGCCGGGCATCATCTCCTGCACGGTTGCGATCTCAATCGTTGCCGGAGCCATCAGGAAGAAACCCGCGGCAAGCAGTGACAGTAGCGAGAACGGGGCGGGCAGTAGAAAAATACCCAGATATGCGGGGACGGAACAGGCATAGGAGATCAGAAGAACTTCCTTTCTGCCGACTTTATCCGAACTGACAGCCGCAACTAGGGTTGCGATCATTCCTGCATAGAACATGCCGGTGACGAACAGTGTTGCAACGAAGTACTCAACGCCCGCATACGTGGTCAGGTACACCGTTGCGAACGCGAGAAACCCGTAGTACACCCAGGTCCGCAGTGAACTGAGGCCAAGCATCAGTCCAGCACATCGCCAGTTTGCACTGCCGCCGCTGACCGAACGGTCAGCGACTGCCGGTTCATGCATCGGTTTTTGCGGGAAGCGGGAAATAATAAACGCGACAATGATTCCCGGAATGATCAGATAGATGAGGGCCGGAAGACCTGCCCAGACAAGAAGGGCGCCGACAACCAGCGGTGCAGCCCCGTAGCCGAAACTGCCGCCTATCGAGAACAGCGACAGCAACGTTCCCCGGTTGGTGGGAGTGGAAAACTGATAGATCTGCTGGTACGCGTTGGGGTGAAACAGCGAGTTGCCGATTCCGGCAACGACCGCCAGGCCCAGCAGCAGCCAGTAGTTCTGCACAAACGCAAAACAACTGATGGCAACCGCAGTCATCAGTACGCACCAGCTTGTACCGAGCGTCCAGCCGCCCCGATCCTGTATCCATCCGGCAACCGGCTGTACAACCGCGGGGATGATATTGATAATCGTTACCAGAAATCCGGCCATCGCATATGAGGTGATTCCCTGTGCGGCAAAGAACGGCAGCAGTACCGGAAGGGCCGCTGAGATGACCGGCAGGTAGAAGTCAACCGCGCCGTGTCCGGCGGCAAGAACCGCAATCCGTTTTGCAAGATGGTTCATGCTGGTATCTCCGTGTTGTCTTTCTGTTGTCTCTCACTATGATTCTCCGTATTTACTCTCAATTTTCTGATAAATGCCTCGTCCGGTGTTTTCATGATGTTCCAGTCCAGCCTCTGATGAGGCATGACGGTGTTGTACCAGATCTGCATTTCATCAAGGCTTGAGAACTCCGTGCGGAATTGTTTTGTAAATCTGGAACCATCTCTCCACCGTTCCATTACTTTGCGGATGGTTATTTTTGAGAGATTGTGTTTTATTCCCATTTTTCTACAATGTTCTTCACATACATGATTTGCTTCTCCGTAACAGTCCCGTTTATTTGTATAAAAACAGGGCTGCAAGCCGAAGCAGTGATCCAGCCACTGGCTTGCAAGTAACTGCGAGCCATGATCTGTAATTATTTCCCCTGTCTTTCCGTGGGGAAGATCTGCCTGATACACCAGTTTCAGGACTGAGATTGAATTTTGCGTGGTTGCAGCGTCAAACTTTTTCCCTGCGAGAATCATTCTGCTTGCATCATTCAACACGACACAAACCCGTTTCCCGTTGAATTTGCTGACATGCCGGTCCATATGGACAGCTTCAAGGCTGAATTCACGTTCATAGCGAACCCAGGGACGATGACAAATACCTTTTTTCGGATCTGGATAAGTCATACTATCTTCCATAAGAATGCGATGAATTGTACGGTTACCAATGGAAAATCCTTTGATTTCCCGAAGATAGATCTCCAATGCCTTGGTACCAATACGGAGAGTTGCTTTGACGAAGAGGATATCCAAACGAAGGGAGGAAAGACGACAGCAGCAGGGCTGCCACGCTTCTGCGGCAGGATACACGCCATTCGTACGGTAATACTTCACCAGCTGACACACGCGGCTCGCAGTAATGCCGTGAAGATCACCAACCAGCTTCGCCAGAAGAAATAAAGCCACTACTGTTGTGACGATTTCAGCGATTTCATCACCACATGGGGCTATATTTCTGTTGTATTTATTACTGCTTAAGATTTTCTAAAATTAGTTTATTCGATGGGACATACGATGCGCTCAAAATGTGCTATCTCTACCGAAATTTCCAGGGATTCCCTGGTGTGGAACGCAAACTGTTTGGGAATTGTCAGCTGTGCGGATATTTTTTCTACGATTTCGGCACGGCCTTTAGTATAGGCGGCGAGGAATGGAATGCTGCCTGCGTTGAAGATGCCGTAGCACACCGGCGCAATTCGGAGGGCTGCGTCGATGAAGGGACGGTCGGCGTGTTCCTTTTGTGCGCCGAACGGCGGGTTCATGATAACAGTGTCGGCGGTGATGCCGGGGTCCGCATCGCCGATACGGACCTCGGCAAAGGTGATGTCCACTCCAAAGAGTTCCGCGTTTTCCCGGGCAGCGGCAAGAGCCGCGGTGTCGAAGTCAACTGCGATGACGTCTGCGCCGAGCAGTGCGGCTGCGATGGAGAGCATGCCGGTACCGCATCCGAGATCGCAGACCCGGAGGTCTGCGATGTCACCGTTCATTGCCGCGTGATACAGCATCCGGGCGGCAAGCGGGGCGGGCGTCATGTACTGTTCCGCATCAGAACGCGGACGGGTGAATCCGCGGACTTTCTGCAGCTGCATTTCAAGCTGGCGGAGTTTCATGGTTATGCTATCTCGTCAATTGCGTAGTCGTCCCAGCTGCGGAGTCCGAGAACGATCTCAAACTCCGCCGGGGAGAGGACCGGCATCGGAAACCGGCTCTGATCGTCCAGGGCGAGCCGGGGACAGGCGGTGTTTACGTATGCGTCGAAGCCGAGGTTGCGCAGCTGCATCTCGGAGACTTCGCGGATGAGGATGATGGAGGCTTTGTCGGTGAGCGCGGCAAGACGGCGGGCAAGTTCTTTCCGGCACTGCCCGGATTTGCCGGAGAGCAGTATGCCGAATGTTTCGGCGGTTTTTGCTTTTTCTATCTGTACAAACCGTTTGCGGAGCAGGCGGTCGGCGGAGACTTCCTGTACGCCGCCGTCGCCGTACGGGTCGAGGGCGAAGGTGGGTTTGCCGGTTGCAAGTGAGACGCCGATTGCGTGGAAGACGCCGGTTCCAACGAAGAGGTATGCATCTGCATCTGCGGATTTTGCGGCGGCGTAGGTGCAGCCGAGTATCTGTCCGGGCTGCGGGGTGCGGGAGGAGCCCTTGCCGATGACGGCGGTGATGCCGTGTTCTGCGAGCCAGCGGCGCATGTCTTCGGTCTGGTGGGCGTGCTGGATGGTGGTGACGATGCCGATGCGGGAATAAGGGGCAAGTGCCGGGAGGGCGGAGGCGAGGATGTCCGGGTTTATGTCCTGCCGGAACGGGATGTAGATGACGTTTTCCTCCGGGGTGACGGGTGTGTGGCCGATGTGGACGAGGACGTCGGCATCGGCGAGGGCGTCAAGTGCGAGGTCGCATGCGCCCCAGCATGCGTCACCGCAGATGGTTACGTCAAATCCTTCGTCGCGGAGTGCTTTGGCAAGCATTGCGGTTCCTCGCTTGAGTCCTTCGGGAAGCTGGACAGCGACGCGTTTTGCGTTGCGGGTACGGAGATCAGTTATGAGGCCGGTAAGCGGGATCATTGGATGCGGCCTCCGGAGATGGGGGATGGGTACATGGTGATAGTGTAGTACTTGATGTCGGAAAGAGAAACACCTATCGGAAACGGGTGATAATGCCCGTGGAGTTTTTCTGGGTGAGGGGGACTGTTCTGAAAAAGTGGGGGTTTTAGTCCCGGTCTTCGTGGGTGTTTGCGCTATTGTGTGACGGTTTCCCTCATCCTGCCCGCAAACCTTTTTCAAAGAACGATTGTTTCCGTGGGGATTTTTTTCCGCAGATGTGTTTTGAACTCTTCCATATCAAGATCTGATCCGATCTGCTGGATGATGGGTCGGTCAAATCTCGCGTACCGGTAGATCCAGTCAACGATCAGATCAATGACCTGCAGGGCTGACTCCTCGGTGTTCACGGTTATCAGATGTGTACCGACTTTGGGATGACGTCCGCGTCTGCCGCCGAAGGTGATACGATAGGAGACCGGTTTTGATTCGAGAATTCCATAGATACAGGAGCGGACACAGGTTCCGCAGTCCACACAACTGCCGTCATCCATGATGATTTTTCCTTCCCGGACACTGAGTGCATCTTCCTGACAGTACTGGACACAGGTCCCGCAGCCGGTACAGTAGCCGGGCTGGCGGACGGGTGTACAGATGCCGGTGATCCCGATTTCATTGAGAGTTTCACTGGTACAGGCATTGGGGCATGCAGAGATGGCGATACGGACTTTGCCGGGCATGTCCTTACCGAAGTATTTGGCATCGATCTTCTTTGCCATGCCGACTGCATCAATATTGGCGAATTTGCACCGTTCCGTCCCGGGGCATGCGGTGATGTTGACGATTTCTCCGCGTTCGGCACCGACGTTGTTTCCTGTGGCGACAAGATCTTCATAAAAGGAGGGAAGTCTATCTGCGGGAATGTGCGGAATTTCAAGCGTTTGCCGGGTGGTGAAGTGAAGTTCGTTTGTTCCGTATTTTTTGGCGAGCTCTGCTGCGGCGATGACCTGATCGGCGGTTGCGATGCCGGCAGGCATCCGCAGCCGGACGGTACAGTGTTCTCCGTCCGCCTCGGTTATTACTCCGCCCATTTCGTATATTTTGGAGTCTGATTTCATGTATTTATATTTGTATGCTGTCTTTATTAAGTGATTCTGCGTTGATCGGTGTTTATTAAATAATTGTCGACGTTCCGGAAACATCTCCGGCTCAGAAAAAAGAATGAATTAGTGCTGCTGGAGGCAGTACGCGTTGGTCGGATCCACACCCTCAATACCGAGCGGTTTTACACTCTTCATAACCTTCTCGCGGAACTCTGCGAACTCCTCATCAGTCAGCTGTTCGGGAAGCATCTTATCCGATGCAATACTCCGGAAAATCCAGTAGATAATCTTCCCCACAATCTCCACAACATCGTCCTCGGAACGTGCAATATAGAATGTTCTTCCGATCTTCGGATGGCGTCCGCGTCTGCCGCCGAGTGTAATCAGATAGAGCGGATCCTCGAAGTTAATGTACTGGAAAGGACAGGCATGAATACAGAACCCGCAGAGCATACAGTCTCCCTGGTTCAGCCGGAGCTTTCCGTTTTCGATCATGATTGCATTCTCACGGCAGTAGTACCCGCAGGTTCCGCAACCGGTACAAAGTCCTTCGTTTCGTATCGGGCGGCGGAGTCCGGTGATGCCGATCTCATTCAACCGCTCACTGGTACATCCGTTCGGACAACCGGAGATAGCAATACGGACCTTTACCGGCATCTCCTTGCCGAAATGCCGCTCATCCAGTTTTCTGGCAAGGGAAAGCGTATCGATGACAGAATATTTACAGTTCGCATTCCCGAGGCACGCGGTAACATTTACAACCTCATTCCGCTCTGCACCGATCGGCGTTCCGTTCTTCTCAAGAGCCGCAAGAAGACCGTCTAAGACCTCCGGACTCACATGAAGCAGCTCAATCGTCTGCCGTGTGGTTAAATGTGTATCCGTAACTCCGTATTTTTTTGCGATCTTCGCAATTCCCGCGAGAGCCTCCACGCCCAGCATGCCGGCGGGTGTCCGGAGCCGGATAATATAGTGTTCATTATCCCGTTCGGGGATAACACCACCTTTGAGATAGAGATTCGGATCTGCCATTGTACCTCGATCATTGGAGAGGGGATGATAAAAGAATTGTCTTTACGGTAATGGTGTGAGATCTGTCCGACCAGACTCATGGTTTGCTGGACAGATTTGGTTTTCCCAGGGAGTGAAATACGGTCCGGATACCACACTTACGGTGCTTTTGCTTCTCTGAGAATGATCCCGGTGACAATTTCAACAACCTCACCCGTGAGTTCGGCACACTGTTTTGTATGCTCCGGTGAATCCGCGAGCATATTTTTTGTCAGCACACGGCAGCACACCGATTTATTCTCTTTCCGGAATCTGTCGTGAAGCTCACGGGCATATTTCATACACTCTGCTGACTGTACTTTTTCCCCGGGTCGTGTTCTGCCGAAGATAAGGCCGAGAGCCATAACTCCTCCTGCCACAGCCCCGCACGTGCACCCTCCGCCTCCCATACCCACAGGAAAACCTGACGCGGCAGCGATAATCTCATCCGAAACGGACGGACAGAAGGTATCTCTGATTATTTTTACCACAACCTCCGAACAATAAAATTGTCCGCTGTTGAAAAGCTCTTCCGCCTGCGTTTTTAATTGAGCACAGTCAAGCGTGTCGGGAATGGAAAAATAGGAAGGGAGCGTCATGCTCTCTTTGCGGAAACGGTTAACGGGATTGCGGTTCTCACGGTAAACAGTGCCATACACCCGTTATAAGCCGCCTGTTTCAGGCTTTCGATCTCTTCATCGGTTGCCTGTGCACTTGTTACATTGAACGTAACTCTGTATGCGCCGACCAGAGGCTGTGTTCCGAGCTGGAACTGCGCATGATAATCGAGGTCTGCTTCGATGTCGGTGTGCAGGGCATCGATCTTGATACCTCTTTTTGCGGCAGCTGTCATGAACGTAGCCGAAGCACATCCGCAGATCCAGAACAGGCCGTATGCCATCGGTGACGGATAGTTGCCGAGCTTCTCGAAATTCGGATGGGCTAACGCGAAGGTAACCGGTCCTGCATCGGTCTTTGCGTCTGCCGTAAACTGCGGGCCGTTCTCATCGAACTGCCAGGTTCCGGTCATCTTGGTCGTGAACAGCGCTTCATTGTCGTCAGCCTTTATTTCAGCTTCGTATTGCTTTACCTGTGCTATATCAATATTATTCAGCATATTATCATTCTTGTTTTTTGGAGAAAGGGGTTAATGTAATGAGATAGGTATCTTTCTCTTCCCGGCAGGTCACATCAACTGCATACCCTGATTTCGGGAACGCCCCTTCCACTGTTTTTACCTGTGTCGATGTTCCGAGAAAACTGAAAGCACCTTTTTCTTTTTTCAGGGCAACTTTCAGCCTCAGCATCAGATAGGTACACGATTCTTCACGGAAGTCAGGTATCATCCTAACCCATTTGGTTTCTCAGTTCTTAGTGATAGTGATTTCCCAAAGTCCGTTTTCAATCAGTTTGACACTGCATCCGAAGTGTCTGTCTCCGCAGTACTCGGGAATTGACGCTGTGGCTGCGGGTGCATGATCGCATACCACAACAAGGTCTTCTCCGGACGACAGTTTCTTCAGCTCTTTGTCCACGGTCAGAAGACAGATCGGACAGACTTTCCCGGTAATATCTAATGTATGAGTCATGGTTACTTCACCTTAAAGGCCGATTGCTTTAAACACCTCAATGATCCATGGGGAGACAAGTGCCGTAAAGATAACTGCTCCGGCAAGCATGCCGATTACAAAGACCAGAGATTTGAGATTTCCTTCCGAGGTCATTACAAGCTGACGGAGCGGGCATCCTCCAAGAAGTGTTCCGATAAGTCCGACGAAGATACCGCCGATGATCATGAGGACGATAACTCCTGCTGCGCTGACCGCAGGTGCTCCGCCGATTGCGGTAAGGAGCTGGCCGTCCTGCATGCACCAGAGGAACTTCGGAATTGCTGCCGGGACGATGAAGGAGAAGATGAGGTAGAAGACGAATGCGGAGATAATTAAGGCGATGTATCCTTTTAACAGCCGGGTCTGGCGGAAGAGGATGAAGTCGCGAATTCCACCGATGGAACAGAATCCACTTCTCTGGCAGAGCCAGCCGATAATGAGACCAAGAATGATCGTTGCAATCGGGACGAGGAGGACTGCACTTTCCTTTGCGATTAAGAATCCTTCTACCATGGTTCAGGCCTCCATTCTCTTGAGCGCAATCTTGATGCCGATGTAGATGCCGACGATGATTGCGATAAGTCCGAAGACTGCGACGAGATCACCGTAGCCGATACGAAGTGCAAGACGGTACGGGCACGCTCCCATACAGAGAGCGAAGATCATGAACAGAATTCCGCCGATTCCGTAGACAACGTAGCTCTTTGCGTCACCTTTCTTGACACGGAACTCTTTGTAGAGCAGTGCGGCGGCAACGGCACCGATGAGGACCCCGATGATGGTTAAGACCGGCAGGGTTCCTGCAGCAACAGGGTTTGCCGAGAAGGGTGCAAGGAAGAGGTTGCTTCCGGTGAGGGAGTTGTAAACGTAGTTGATTAAGTCACGACTGTGGCATGCGACACAGAATCCGTATGCCTGTGGTCCGCCTGCGGCGAACAGAAGGGCCTGGATGAGGGCTGCGGCAAAGCCGATGACGGCCCCGCCAACGAGCGGCATCTTCAGGTAAGAGTCCAGACCTTTTTTTTCTTCAGAACTATTAGCTACCATAGCTGTATTTCCTATTCGAATGGATTCATTATCAATGTTGGTGGAAATGATTTTATAGTGTATCTTGTGCGGATCTTTGAATTTATTCTAATTAATATACCTATCACAAGTAATTTATATGGAACGCGACCCGGCATTCCTATTCCGGATTGCAAAAAATGGAGCTGTTCAGGGGGTGCAGCGGCTAATTTTTCCGAGGGTAACAACCGTGTCTCCGGTGATCCGGTGCAGGGCCAGTCCTGCATCGTCTGCCGCAGCAACCGATGCGGAGGTTACCTCCGCATCGGTTGCTGCGAGGGGTATTTTTGCGATGACCGTTTTCCGGACCGTTTCTGCAACGATGTTCCCCGAAAAGAGGAGATACGTTCTGGAAAAATCAGTGTTGTGTGCGAGACCCCAGCCGATGATACGGTCTGCTGCGTTCTGAGAGGTGAGATCCTCTGCCGTGGTGAGAAGGGTTCCGTCCTCTGTGAAGAGTGCCGCGCTGTGCCAGCAGGTTTCTGGGAGAGCTCCTGCACTTTTGCGAAGCTGGTGTTCTGACACTGCAAGGTCTGATGTGATGGTTCCAAGTTTTCCTGAGTCAAGGAAAGAGGATGCACCACCGCATCCGGCAAGGACGGTCTTTCGCGAAAGAAGAATCTCAAAGGGATTGACGGTGACAACGCTGGTTTGCAGACCATCGGTGTGCATCGAACTGATATCTGCATAGGTTTCAATAACACGTTCGGTGTAGAGCTGGCCGACAACGAGATCGGTCGGGTTCTCTGTCGAGGTCATAAGAGTCATTGCGGCACGACCATTGACAATAATCTGTACGGGGGTTTCATTTTTCAGGTTTGTCATGATTATCTCACCATTCCGGCAATTTCTTCGGTTGTTGCAATCAGCATATCGATGTCATCCTCGGTGTTGTAGCAGTATGCACTTGCACGGACTGTTCCGCCATTGAGGCCGAGAGCATGCATGAGCGGCTGACAGCAGTGCTCACCGGAACGGACCATGATGCCTGCGGCCTCATCAAGGAAATACGCAACTTCGTGGGGGTGGACACCATCCACGGTGAAAGAGACGGTGCCGATGAGCGGGGCATCAGCCGGGGTATACACCCGGACACCCGGGATCTCCGACAAACCGGACAGCATCCGGCGGGCAAGTGCCGCACTGTGGCGGCCCACATTCTCCATCCCAAGACGGGACAGATACCGGACTGCCGCAGCCAGACCAACTGCACCGATAACATTCGGTGTTCCTGCCTCGTAGCGTCCCGGTCCGGTCACCGGGGTAAACGCAGTACCTTCCACACAATCCACCATCCCGCCGCCGGCAAAGAGCGGACGGGGAATATTTTCTTCGGAGACCGCATCAGAGATCCAAAGCCCCCCCGTACCCATAGGCCCGAGCATCTTGTGGCCGGAGAAGCAGAAGAAATCACATCCTATCTCCTCAAGATCGATGTGCAGATGCGGCGCGGTCTGTGCCCCATCGATCAGGAGGGCAACGTCATGGTCCCGGCAGACATCGGCAATGGCTTTTACCGGTGCAATCGTTCCAAACACATTTGATGCATGACCTACGGCAACGAGCCGTGTCTCAGGCGTGATGCATGCTTCAATGTCCGATGACTCGATCACTCCGTCGTTGAGCGGAACCGTATCAATACCTGCAACCCTCCCCTCGTTTTTGAGCCGGTACCAGGGAAGGAGGTTGGAGTGGTGGTCCTGAAGAACCGTGGTGATGCGATCGGTCTTTTTCCAGTTCAGTCCCTGGGCAACAATATTTGTTGCCTCCGTAGTATTTTTGGTGAAGACAAGAGTTCCCTGCCCGCCGCCGAGGAACTGCCTGACGGTTTCCCGTGCATCCTGATACTGATGGGTTGCCATCCGGGACAGACGGTGAATGCCGCGGCCGACATTGGCGCGGTAATGGTACTCGGCAGTTACCTGCGCTTCAACTACCTGACGCGGTGAAAGGGACGTTGCAGCGTTGTCGAGGTAGACAAGTTTTGCAAGGATCGGAAAGTCGTTTCTGATAGATTCGGGATCAAGGGATGGCATGTGGTTGCTGGAGACTTTGGTTTTTATTCTCTATAAAGGTTACAACGTATCTTATATCAGGGCTGATTGATGGAAAATTGATATTTATTTCTACCGATGTGCCCGAAGTAATGGTTTATATAGAATTGTGAGTTAATTATCTTTACAATGACGAAGCACAGCGAATACATGGAGGCATTCTTCGGCGTCGAGCTGTATAAGAAGTTCGAAGATGTTCTCGGGGATCTGGAGAATATTGAGCTGGATCTGAAGGATATTTCCAAGGAAGTCGGGCGCCTTGGCGGAAAACTGGATGATGAGGATCGTATTGGTACCGCACGCGAGATGCGGGCTGCAACGTACGAGTCTGCGCAGCAGGTGCGGGATGTGCGGACGTTCCTTGATTTCTATTTCAGCCAGAGCCAAGAACTGTCGCAGGTTATTCTGGAACGTGATGCGTACATGCTGCTGTATCAGATCTTTAAGTGGGATATGAATGATGTGCGTGATCTCCGCGGCTGGGTCCGTGATTTCAATCATGTGTGCAAAACGATTGGCTACCGGCCAGAGGATCTTCTGAACCTGAGCCGGATGACGGCGACGCCGGTGCCTGAGGATGTTGTCCGTTATCCGGTGTATGCGGTGGACAAGCACGGCTATTGTCTGTGTGGAAAACACTGCGACGATATTATGTACATTGACGAGATCCGTGAGGAGATGGAAGAGAAGAAAAAAAGTGCCTGAAACCGAGAATATTTATTTTTGTCGGGTGAAATCAGTTTATGGCAAAATATCTGTGCATTTTCTGTGCGTATATCTATGATGAGGATCTGGGCGATCCGAAGCATGGTATTCCGGCCGGAACAAAGTATGAGGATATTCCGGATACATGGAAGTGTCCTACCTGTATGATTCCGAAGAGCAAACCCGGTCTTTTCCGAAAAATCGAGGAGTAAATGGTCCCGGATTTTTCCGGGAAATATGTTTTTTTTGCTTTTTATCCTATATTACATCAGTACCAGTGTTTCATTCTCCGGTACCGTTGTTCCCTTCCGTGACTCAACCGGCATTGCGGTCAGTGCTTCCAGCACCGCAAGATCGTCCAGAAGATCCCGCCGGTCATACAGATAAAATTCAACGGGTTTCCACAGCGCCACCCAGCCGATGATCACAAAACTCTGGGCAAGGGCAAGATTGACATCATTCTCCTCGAAGATACGGGTAAACACACTGCTGATAACCAGACAGAGTACAAGGAAGATCAGACCGCGGAGGAGGTACCGTCTGCCCCGTTCCAGAGCAAATGCATATTTCCGGTTTTCATGGTAGAGACGGTATGCAAAGTTGGCTGTCACCGCCCGTTCCATGTTTTTCCGGGTACTGCTGTTCTGGTACAGGTGCGGAGAAAGATACAGCACAATCCGTGCCCGTTTCCGTTCATCCGGTGTCAGATCCTCCACCGCATTGCGGATATAGGTCTCCGTCTCCTCGTCCAGATCCTTTTCCTCTTCGGGCGAGGGGTCCAGCAGATTATAGAACTGATCCATACTGCTGATATGGACATCGATCAGAATCGACCCGTTTTCCTGTGCATATGCCGGTGTGCGGGATTTTATCGGGATCGTCATATTTTCCCTTCTTGTGCAAGAACACCTGCCGTTACCACCTGACCGCAGGAGATGCATCCGTCCCCGAACGGATACTGGGGATTGATCAGGCAGGGGATCTCGGCCCGTGCGAGTTCTGCAAGAATCGTCTCGCGGATCGACCGGTTAATGGCGACACCGCCAGATAGTGCAGCTGTCCGGATACCGGTCCGTTCCGCCGACCGGACCGCAAGCTCCGCAATACCCTTTGCAAGCGCTGTCTGGATCGTCGCCGCCGCATCCGCGGTTCCCATGCCGCAAGCAAGCCGGCCCCGGACGTCCCGCAAAATCTCCGAGGTCAGCAGGACATCAGCCCCGCCGCTGCCGGATGCAATCCTGACCTCCAGCGGCTGCGGTGTTCCCCGTGCGGCATATGCTTCAAGAACCATGGACGGTTCCCCGTCGTAGGTGCGCTCGCGGCAGACTCCGAGAAGCGCCGCAGCCGCATCCAGCACACGGCCAGTTGACGTGGTCGCGGGGCTGTTGAACCGTTTTGTCACCGTCTGCGCAAGCACCCGGAGTGATACCGCGTCCCAGCCGCGCTCCGCAAGCAGGGAGAGCGTAGCATCATCCGGTAAAATTCCATACAGCATCCGTTCCGGAAACTTCGTGGCAAGATCGCCGCCCGGCATCAGCACCTGCTCCAGATGTCCGGTCCGGACATACCCGTCCGCCGGTGACCCGGTCAGAATCTCGCCGCCCCAGATCGTTGCATCGGTTCCGTATCCCACACCGTCAATTGCAATGCCGACCACCTCTTCCGTTGTCACGGATGCAATATGCGCACAGTGGTGCTGCACCGGGCAGAGCACTGCCCCTGACTCCTCTGCAAGCGCATGGGCAAGGCGGGTACTCAGAAACTGAGGATGCAGATCATGCGCAATGATCTCCGGTTTTGCTCCCGTCAGGGAACACAGCTTTGCAATGGTCTCTTCCAGATACGCAACGGTCGGAGGATTGCGGATGTTGCCGATATGCGGCGACGTCACCACAAACCCACCTTTATAGATCGTTGCGTTTGCGTTCAGCTCCGGCCCCACACCAAGGATCTGCCTGTCTCCGAGATCCATCGCCGTCCGCAGCGGTGCAAGACCACGCGACAGCCGGATAATATACCCGTCCCGCACCACCGAATCATCGCACCGGTTCACAATCTCCCGGTCATGCGAGAGGATATACTCTGCAACCGTTCCCATCCGTTCGGAGATGTAGGATGTCTCCGTGATCATCGGCGTCCCCGGCGCGTTCGCGCTCGTCATCACCAGCAGCGGGTGGTTCAGATGTCCGAACAGCAGATGATGCAGACCCGTATAAGGTAGCATTACGCCGAGATTATGCAGTTCCGACAACTCCGTATGCGATACCGGGTCCACTTTATCCAGAATCATAATCGGATGCACCGGTCCTTTCAGCATCTCCCGTTCCGCATCCGTCGGCGGGACCACATACTCTTTGAGCGACTCCGGCCGCATCATCACGGCAAGCGACTGATGTGGTCTTCCGAGCAGCTGTTTTAAGCGGCCTGCCTCTTCCTCGATGCAGCAGATATGATACCCGCCCACGCCGCGGACGGCAACGATGTGTCCTGCATCCAGCAGTTCCGCAGCGGTCCGGATCGGATCGTCGGTTGCAACCTCCCCTCCCGAGGCGGTCAGCAGTGACAGTTTCGGTCCGCAGCTGCTGCATGCAATCGTCTGCGCATGATGCCTGCGGCTCTGCGGGCTTTCGTACTCCGCAGAACAGTCCCCGCAGGGAGGGAACACATCCATTGCGGTCCGTTCGCGGTCGTAGGGAACTGCATGGATAATACTGTACCGCGGCCCGCAGTCCGTGCAGGAAGTTGCCCAGTATCCATAATACCGGCTTGCCGGGTTCATAATGTCGGCAAGGCAGGCGTCGCAGGTTGCAATGTCAGCCGGGATGAATCCTGTCCGCGCCCCGTCCGCGCTCGGCAGAATCGAAAATCCGTCCCCGACGACCGCTTCTTCCGGCAGCGGTTCAACGGTTACCGAGTCCACCACGGCCATCTTCGGCCCTGCCGATACCTCACGGCAGAATGCATCAAACCGGTCGCCGCAGGCGGTAATCTCCACTTCACTCCCGTGATTGATTACTGTTCCTGCGATGCCGAACCGCACGGCAGCCGCATACACAAAGGGGCGGAACCCCACACCCTGAACAATACCGCGCACTATGATTCTGCCGCAACGCATTTACTCACTCAAAAACCATTATAGAATTACAACCAATATAAGTGTAGGGTTTCTGCACCAGAAATCAGGAAGATACTTATGTCCGACGATCCCTTATCCAATATACTCAGAAGTAAGCGTGAGACCACACGTTTTCAGGTCCTTGTAGAAGTCGCGGAACACCAGCCGTCCATCCGCCAGCAGGAGATCGCCGAAAAACTCGGCGTTACCCCGCAGGCGATATCCGAGTACGTCCGTGATCTTGCCAATGACGGGTTTATCAGTGCTGAGGGACGCGGGCGGTACTATGTCACGCACAAAGGTGTTGAGTGGGTTTTAAACAATGCCGAGGTTCTGGAGGCGTATGCCCGTCACGTCCGCCGGGATATTATTCATCAGGTTGCAACCTGGGCTGCCATTGCCGATACGGATCTGAAGGCCGGGGATTCTGTTGGTGTCTATATGAAAGGAGGGTGGTTGTATGCAGGCCGTCAGCCGCAGACCGCAATGGGTATGGTTATTGCGGACGCTGCCTGCGGGGCGGATGTCGGCGTGGCCCGTCTTGCGGGTATCATCGATCACACCGAAGGTAAGGTGGATGTTGCCAAGGTGCCGCGGATCGAACGCGGCGGATCCAAAATGATTTCTCCGGACAAACTTCTTCCTCTGGTGAAAAAAGCCGACGTTATCGGGGCTGTTGGTCTTGAGGCGTACCTCGCACTGAAGAATGCCAAGATCAATCCTGATATGTTCTTTGGTGCGCGGGAGGGAGTGATCGAGGCGGCGTTCCACGGGATGCACTGTCTGATCCTTATCGTGGACGAGGAGTTCACGGATTTCCTGAAACGGCTTGAGACCGCAGGCCTTTCCTATACGATACATGAACTGGTGAGTCAATAAGTGGTAACCGTTGTTCAGCCCTATAAAAAAGGGTACAAAGTCTATTTTTGTGATGATTCAAAGAATGGAAAAATAAAACACGTCGGAACGGTTGAGCTGGAGGAGACGTCCAAAGGTATTCGTCCGGCGGAGTTTTTTGTGCGAAGACCGGGGACGTCCCACGCCCAGAAGACACCAACCAAAGAGCTGATTACGGTTCTGCGGGCGAACGGCATGGTGCAGCTGACCGAGACGCTGCCGGAGTTTCAGGATTTTCTGCGCAGTATGCAGATTCCGTGGGAGAAGGTTACGCTCTGCCGGACCTGTATGTTCGATGACCGGCTTACGCCGCTTTCCGAGACGACCCGTATCCGGTGCGGGCAGGAGTTTGTCTGTCTGGACTGTGCCAAGCGCGAGCTGCGCCGCGAGCTTGCCCACATCAAACGGCTTGGGAAACGTACCCAGAGCCATATTGAGGATCTGCTGGAGGAGTACCGCGATCTGGATATGGTGCTGGCGATTCTTCAGCCGGAGTCACTGGATACGAAGAAGACGATGTTTGACCGGCTTGAGGCACACGAGCAGACGCCGACGGAACGAATCGAGAATCTTCCGCTGCCCCGTGAGTTTGTGGATGTCTGCGGGGTGGAAACGCTCATGCCCGCCCAGCAGCGGGCGGTTGAGGCGGGACTTTTGTTTGGAAAGGATCTGCTGGTGGTTGCGGCAACGGCTTCCGGAAAAACGTTTATTGGTGAGATGGCGGGACTGAAGAATTATCTGGAGAAGCGCGGGCGGATGCTTTTCCTCGTGCCGCTGGTTGCGCTGGCGAACCAGAAGTACGACCGGTTTTCCCAGAAGTATGAGGGGGTTGCAACCACTTCGGTGATGACGGGGGTGTCCCGCGTGAATCTGCCGGAGACCCGGCCCGTCGGGAACCGTGGGTCAGGCGGCGGGATTGTGGTCGGTACGTATGAGGGTGTGGATAATCTTCTCCGTAAGGGTGCGGGTCTGCACAACATCGGGACGGTGGTGATTGACGAGGTGCAGATGCTGGAGGATCCGGAACGCGGTCACCGGCTGGATGGGCTGATTGCCCGGCTGAAGTATGTTGTGCCCAAGGCGCAGTTTTTGTATCTGTCAGCAACGATCGGGTCGCCGCATCTGCTTGCCAAGAAGCTCGGGGCAACACTGGTGTCGTATGCCGACCGGCCGGTTGCGCTGGAGCGGCATCTTATTTTTACGGAGAAGGATGCGAAGGTTCCCTATATGAAGAAGCTGGTCTTTGAGGAGTACAACAAGACTTCGTCGAAGGGGTTCCGCGGTCAGACGATTATTTTTACGAATGCCCGTACCCGGTGCCATACGGTGGCGGATGCGATTGGGAAACTTGCTGCGCCGTATCATGCGGGTCTTACGTCGCAGGAGCGGCGGGCGGTGGAGAAGCAGTTTGAGGACGGGAAGCTTGCCTGTGTGGTGACGACTGCGGCCCTTGCTGCAGGCGTGGATTTTCCTGCGTCGCAGGTTATTTTTGATGCACTTGCGATGGGTATCAACTGGCTGACGGTGCAGGAGTTCCATCAGATGATGGGGCGTGCGGGCAGACCGGATTTCCATGATCTGGGTCGTGTTGTTGTTCTCGCAGAGCCGGGTGCGTCGTATTCGCGGGATACGAAGCTGACTGAGGAGGAGGTTGCGATTCGGCTGCTGAAAGGTGATATGGAGGAGGTTGCACCGGTGTATGAGATTGAGGAGACATCGGAAGAGTTTGCGGCAAATGCGATTGTGTGTCGTGGTCGTGAGGCAGATATCGTGAAGGTCGGTGCGAGTATGGTGGGGTGCGGTGAGGATCCGCTGCCGGATCTTCTGCGGCACAAGCTTGTTCGTAAGAATGGCGGGGTGCTGGAGCTTTCGCCGCTGGGACGGGTGATGGCCGAGCAGTTTATCGGGATGGAGAAGCTGCTGGAGATTGACCGGCTGGTGCGGGTGATGGAGGATCCGCTGGAGCTGATAGCCGAGATCGAGTGTTCCGAGGAGGAGCGCGATAAGGAACGGCGGCGGGCTGATCGCCGGGCGACGGAGAAGAAGGAGTCAGACTGGATGGCCGGGAAGAAGTCTCCGGCGGGGTCGTCTTCGGAGAAGAAGTCGCGCAGTGACGCTCCTCCTGCCTGGGTGGCCGAGCGGAAGTCTGCGGCGGTTGCAGCACGGCGTGAGCATGAGGGTGAACGTAAGTCCCGTTCCGGGAAGTCCGGGCCGGAGCGAAAGCTCCGGCGCGAGCGGGATGCGGAGGAGTCTGCGGCAAAGGTTCCCCGCCGGGCAAGTAAGGAGCTTGAGGATCGGATTGAGCGCAAGAAACGTGAAGCTGCGTCGTTTATTCCGGCTCCCAAGCGAAGGGGGAGTGATGCGTGGGATGCGGTTGAGGCGGGTATTGATCAGCGCCGCGCCGGGAAGTATGATGATGCGCTGAAGATTCTGGGAAGTTATGTTGCGGATCATCCTTCCGACAGCCGTGCGCTGACGGAGCTGGGTAAGGTGTATGATCTCCGCGGCGACCGCGATACGGCGTACTCCTGTTACCAGCGTGCGGCGTCGGCGGATACGCAGAACCGTGAGGCGATTGATCGGATGAATGCGTATCTGATCGGTATTACGGTGGAGATTGATGCGGATGCGCCGGCAGAGCGTCAGCCGACAGGTGTAGTGAAGCGGAGAAAAGAGTGAATATTTTTTTGGGGGGGGATTTTTTTGGAATCATTTTTTTTTTGAAAATCTGTGGCGACTTTTCATCCTGCCCGCCTACCACTTAACCCATAAATAATTTTCAAAAAAAGATTCCAGAAAAAAAACCACACGTGCAGTACTTGACAGTGCCAGCGATGAGATGAAAATCCGCGTTCTGCGGTAATTTTCCAAAAAGGGGTGTGGGGTTACCAGGCGTACAGCTTCTTGGCACGCTGGTCAATGTGATAGGAGGGATCGATACTGAGAATAATGTCGCGGAGGACTTCGGGATCGTCGGGAAGGTGATAGGTACAGATGGCGAGCCGCGGATGGTCACGTTTGATGGTGTTTCCGGCACCGCGTAACATGTCTCGTTCGGCACCTTCGATGTCCGCTTTGATGAAGTCGATGCGGGGAATATTGTTCTCGGCAACCCAGTCGTCGAGCGTGGTACATTCAATGGTGGTGGTTGCGGTGTCGCCTTCACGGGAGATGCGGCTTCCGCCAATGTTATCATTGTCTTCCACAAAAGAAAGGGTACATTTTTTGTCCGAGAGTCCGTATGGGACAGGAATAATTTTCCCCTCACAGTTGTTGGAGGTGATGTTTGCGTTCAGAAGACGTAATGCACGTTCCTGTGGGTCGAATGCATACACGGTTTTTGCTCCGCGTTTCACCGCAAGCATAGAGAAGATGCCCATGTTCGCACCGCAGTCAATGACGATGTCGTCTTTGTGTAGCTGGACGGATTCAGTTTCATAAGGGCCTTCTCCCACAAACTCTTTCTGGGTAAATTCTGGAAGACTGAGCCAACGCCCCGATCGATCATAATACATTCCTGGGGGAAAGATATCAGCATATTCCACTAAAATCAGTGTGGTAAGTGCAAGATGATCAAGATTTAGTGTAATATCGTTCAGATGAATTTGTTCAGAAGTGGTAGATTTCTGAGGTAACCATTCATGTAATTTTCTTAAATGTTCAGCATCAATTCCCAATTTCCTGGTGCCTTCACCGGTCAACCAGTAAACTTTCTGCCAGTATCGGTATTCCTGCTTGACAAATTCATCATCAGGGTACTTCTTATACCATTGAAACATCTGTGTCTTAGATTCATATACTATGCCACCTTTCCTCCGATTCGCAATCAGCTTCTGATAAAATCTCATTGAATCCTTCTCAGTGAGGATATAATCGGTACCAAAATAATTCCAAAAAGGGAAGAATAACGAAAAACTCAGAAAAAAATAATGCCCTTACCACATCAGAAAGGACACAGAGATTGAATTTCTTTCTACCATCAGAACAGTGCAAACCAAAAATATTCTCCTGAAAAAAACCCACCATTGAAAACGTAAACCCAAAGAATACACAACGAATAGATTCTTTTATAATATTTACGGACAAATATCCTCACTGAGCAGGATTCAGTACAGACACCGCGTCAGCAGCGCAATCGTCTTCGCATCGCAGATCCGTCCATCCTTCATCATCGCAACCGCATCTTTTTTCGCCACACGCACCACCTCAATAATCTCATCCTCGTCACGGGCGAACTCCTCACAGGGAGAAAGATCCCGCGCCTCAAACAGCCACAGCTTCTCCGTACAAAATCCCGGCGACGAGTACACAAACCCCCGCGGGATCAGCTCACCGGCAGAAAACCGTGCCTCCTCCGCAAGCTCGCGCCGTGCCGTCTCGATCGGATCGCAGTCGTCTGCCTCCATACCGCCTGCCGGAACCTCATAGATATATGCATCAATTACCGCCCGGTACTGACGGATCAGATACACCGAATGCGCATCGGTCGGCAGAATACACACCGCAGACACCGGCTGCACAAACAAATACTCACGGTCGCGGCCGTTCGGGAGGTGTACCGGCTTTGTTTCGATCTTCAGGCGCGGAGTATCATACAGAATCGGCATGGAAAAGACTCACTGCAACTCCATTGGTCGTACAAAAATAAAAATCCTCAGGCATCAGTATAAAAGAACCGGGACGCATACCTGTAAAGACGGAACAACATCCCATGCACATCGTCCTCCTTGAACCAATCGGTGTCCCGGACACCTGTATACAGGAACTCGCCGCTGACCTCATCAGCGCCGGACACCGCCTCACCTGCTATCCGACCCGCACAACCGACCCGCAGGAACTTGGCCGGAGATCCCGCGACGCGGACATTATCATCATTGCAAACACCCCGTATCCCGCAGAAGCCATCCGGCAGGCAGACCGCCTCAAAATGATCGCCGTAGCCTTCACCGGCATCGATCACATCGACACCGCAGCATGCACATCCCGCGGCATCACCATCTGCAACGCCGCAAACTACGCAAACCAGCCCGTCGCAGAACTCTCTATCGGCCTTACGATAGCCCTGCTGCGCAGCATCTCCGCCGCAGACACCGCCGCCCGCACCGGAAACACCTCCGCTGCCTTCACCGGCCGTGAAATTGCCGGACGAACCGTCGGCATCATCGGAACCGGCCGCATCGGCCTTGCCGCCGCCCGCCTCTTTTCCGCATTCGGAGCAAAGATCCTCGCATTCTCCCGCAGCGAATCAGAGGCGGCACATGCCCTTGGCATCACCTATGTCCCGCTTGACACCCTCCTGTGGGAAAGTGACATCATCTCCCTGCACGTCCCCGCAACCCCTGAAACACATCATCTGATCAACGCCGAACGGCTCGCGCTCATGAAACCGTCTGCGATCCTCATCAACTGTGCACGGGGATCGGTTGTGGACAACGCCGCCCTCGCTCGTGCCCTTACCAAAGGAACTATTGCCGGAGCGGGCATCGACGTCTTCGACACTGAACCGCCGCTGCCGCAGGACTACCCCCTGCTTGCCGCACCAAACACCATCCTCACCCCGCATATAGGATTCCTCTCCGAAGAGTCCATGCGCCGGAGAGCAGAGATCGTTTTCCAAAACATCACTGCCTACCTCAGCGGCAGCCCGGAAAACGTATGCAGACGGTAAAAAACGGATAAAATCCGAAAAAGAAAAAAGATCAGCGGCGGGCGTAGGGAATCGGATCCGCAACACCCAGATCCGAAAACGCCTTCAGCCGCGACAGACACGAACTGCACACACCGCAGGCTGAATCCTCCGTAGCATAACAGGACCACGTATCCTCATACGGCACACCGAGCCGCAGCCCCTCACGCAGAATATCGGTCTTGTTCATTGATACAAACGGTGTAAGAAGCCGGATCTCCTTCTCTGTCTGCGTCCCGATTGAGATCACCCGCTGCATCGCATCAATAAACTGCGGCGTACAGTCCGGATACCCGATGTGATCGCCCGACTGCACCCCGATAAATACCGCATCGCCGTCGCGTGCCTCACAGTAGGACGTCGCAATCGCAATCAGATTCGCATTCCGGAACGGCACATACGTATTCGGATGATCCGCTCTGCCCACAGTCCCCTCCTCCACCGGAATTTTCATATCCGTCAGACTGCTTGCACCAAACTTCGTAAAGTAATCAAGCGAAATCTCCACAAAATCCACTGCATCCAGATGCTCTGCAATCCTCTTCGCACACTCCCGTTCCTTCCTCTCCGTCCGCTGGCCATAGTTCATATGCAGCGCCAGAATCTCATAGCCCATATCCTTTGCAACGTACGCAAGCGTCGTCGAATCCATCCCGCCCGAAAGCAGACACACCGCCTTTTTCATGGAATATTCACCACTTTATGCAGCTGCAGCTGGAATCTGACCGGCAGTTTCTCCGCAATAATCGTCTCAATCAGCCACTTTGCATCCGTCCCGAACACGGGCGTGATGCAGACCGGCGCACGAAGATCCGGATGTGCCGCCAGAACCTCAACCATATAGAGATAATCTGCCTCGTCCCCGATCACAAACTTCACCGAATCCTCCGGGCGCAGCGAGTCCAGCAGGGACAGATCGCTCATCTCCCCCGACGACGGACACTTTACATCCATACAGACGGACGCATACTCCTGCACCTCCCCAAACGGAATGGTGCCGTTCGTCTCAATATCCACAAAGACCCCCGCCTCATGAATCGCCGCAACCAGCGGAACAAGCTCCTCTTTCTGCAGCAGCGGCTCACCGCCCGTAATGCAGACATACCGCATTCCTGACACAATCACCGCCTGCATAATCTCCTCGGCGGTCGTCTCAACGCCCTGCGAATTATTCAGCGAGTACCGCGTATCGCACCACGCACAGTGGAGATTGCATCCCGCAAACCGCACAAACATACAGGGCATTCCCTGCCGCAGCCCCTCCCCTTGTAAACTCACAAACGTCTCAGTGATTCTCACTCAGCATCCACCTCTGCATAACAGCCGTCCGACTCCCAGACCCGTACCCGCGTCACTCGGGCATCCACGCCCGCTTCCCCGCAGAACCGGTTCAGCCGCGCCCGGATGTCCTCGGCAAGCAGTTCACTGGTCGGATCGCCGTCCGTCAGCACCGGCAGCTGGAACGGGGACAGGGCTTTGACCATCGGGTCATCCTTGTTCAAGATTACCTGATGATCATACACCTCCACCACCTGCTTGATAATATTATAGTCCAGAAGAATCTTCGACGTCGCATCGATCGTTCCCTCCATCCAGACCTCGACCTCCCAGCGATGACCATGCAGCCGGGAACATTTCCCCTCGTAATGCATCAGCCGGTGGGACGCATCAAAGTGTGTTTCCTTAAAGATCCGGGTACTCATAGTTAACCACATATTGCTCGCGGGAAACTATAATAATAGAGGTATAATAGAGGTAGAGATGACATACTACTACGCATGAACACCCCCGCATATGTTTACGATACAACCCGCATCTGCGGAAATATACAAAAACTCAAAACCGCCTTCCCGCAGTTTGCAATCCTCTACTCCCTGAAAGCAAATCCCTACCCGCCGCTCGTACAGTTTATCGCATCCCAAAACATCGGTGCGGATGCAGCATCGCAAAAGGAGGTCATGCTCGCACGCGCAAATGGTGTCTCTCCCCAGCACATCTATTATTCAGGTCCCGGAAAAACTCTGTCTGATCTCACCGAAACCTTCGGTCACTGCGTCCTCATCGCTGACAGTTTTCAGGAACTCGAACGGATCAACCGGCTTGCAAAAGAACGGGGCGTTGAGCAGGAGGTCGGTATCCGCATCAACCCGGACTTCACCATGCACGGCACTCCCGGCATACCGTCCAAGTTTGGCATCGACGAGGAACTCTGTATCAAAGATGCATTTGCCGCCTTTCCTGCACTCCGGATAACCGGTATCCATGTGCATGTACAGTCCCAGGAATTGGACTGGAAAAAGATTGCCCGGTACTATGAAAACGTCTTCCGGCTCGCCGTCCGTGTTCAGCAGGAGATCGGGCATCCTCTTTCCTTCATCAACTTCGGTTCCGGTATCGGCGTTCCCTATCAGGAGACGGACGCACCCGTAAACCTTGATGCACTCGGAAAACATGCGGCAGAACTTGTTGCCGCCTACCGGCCGCAGATCTCCGCAACCCTTCTGATCGAGTCGGGCAGATTTCTCGTCTGCGAAGCAGGAACATACATCACTGAAGTACTTGACATCAAACGATCCCGCGGGAAAACCTATCTCATCGTGGACGGAGGACTCAACGGATTTTTCCGGCCGGCACTCTCCGCGTTTGTCGGTGACGGTCACGCATCAGCAGAACCGCTCTTCACCGCAAAAGATGCCTGGCGGATCACCTCGGACGCAACGACACCGGAAACCGAAGTGGTGGACATTGTGGGAAACCTCTGTACCGCCTCAGATATCCTTGCGGAACAGATCCGTCTTCCGCGTGCCGCAGCAGGTGATCGGATCACCTTTACCCATGCAGGAAGTTATGCCTGTACACTCTCTCCGCAGCTTTTCGGCAGTCAGAAAAAACCGGAAGAAGTACTGCTCCCGCAGGACACAATCTCCCATTAATATTATTAGGACAGCCTGCTCATAAGTATAGGAACATGCAAGGGAAGGCTATCTCTCAAAGACCCTTCCCCCGCATTCACAATATTCCAACAGAGGAATAGTTTCCCGGAAATCTACGTGCACGTTTTTTTCGGGAGACACAGCACAGGCGACTGTGTTCCAAGATTCATCTATCCAAAAATCTACTGTAACTGAGGTAATTTAATGGGACAGGGAAAATTCGCAGCAAGAAAGCTTGTCCGTTCCGCCAAGAAATTCCGGTGGAGCGACTCGGTTTATGCGCGCAGAGCGCTTAAGCTGAAGCTGAAGGCAGACCCGCTTGAGGGCGCACCGCTCGGACGTGCAATCGTCTTAGAGAAAGTCGGTGTTGAAGCAAAACAGCCGAACTCCGCAATCAGAAAGTGCGTTCGTGTTCAGCTGATCAAAAACGGCCGTCAGGTCACTGCATTTGCAGTCGGCGACGGTGCAATCAACTTCATCGATGAACACGACGAAGTCACCATCTGTGGTATCGGCGGTCGTGCAGGACGTTCCATGGGAGATATTCCGGGAGTCCGTTTCGTCGTTATCGGCGTCAACGGTGTCACGCTCAATGAGCTTGTTATCGGACGCAAGGAGAAGGCACGGAGGTAAATAGTATGGCAGAAGAACAGACTGCAACCAGCAAGATCCTGCTGTTCAACAAATGGGACACGAGTGAAGTCGTTGTCAAGGACGCAGGTCTCGTCCGCTACGTGACCGTAACCTCCACCGAGGTTCCGAGTTCCTGCGGCAGACTCACCCAGCAGCAGTTCACCAAGAGCCAGATGGCAATTGTGGAGCGGCTCATCAACCGTCTGATGCAGACGGAGACCAACACCGGCAAGAAACAGCTGTGTACCCGTATCGTTATGGACGCATTCGACGAGATCAACAAGAAGACCAAGCAGAACCCGCTTCAGGTCCTCGTTGACGCTGTCGCGAATGCAGGTCCGCGCGAAGAGACCGTCCGTCTGAAGTACGGCGGTATCAACGTCCCGAAGTCCGTGGATTCCGCACCAATCCGCCGTGTCAACACTGCACTCCGCTACATTGCCATGGCAACCTGGAAAGGTTCCCACAAGACCAAGAAGCCGGCATACCTTGTGCTCGCCAATGAACTTATCATGGCCGCAAAGGGAGATGCAAAGTGCTTCTCCGTTGGAAAGAAGGAAGAAGTCGAGCGGATTGCAAAGTCTGCCCGGTAAACAAATATCAAATCTTTTTTAGAAAAGGTGTTTTATGTCACGCGGAAAGAAGATGGTTGAAAGAATTACGGAGCTCATGAACGATCCTGAGCACATCCGTAACATCGGTATCGTAGCACACATTGACCACGGAAAGACCACCCTCTCAGATAACCTCCTCTCCGGAGCAGGAATGATCAGTGAGGAACTCTCCGGCAAAGCATGCTGGATGGACTCCGATGAGGAGGAACAGGCACGTGGAATCACGATTGATGCATCCAACGTGTCCATGGTCCACAAAGTCGGGGACAAAGAGTACCTCATCAACATGATTGATACTCCCGGCCACGTTGACTTCGGCGGAGATGTTACCCGCGCAATGCGTGCAGTGGACGGAGCTGTCGTCGTTGTGGACGCAGTCGAAGGCCCGATGCCGCAGACCGAGACGGTGCTGCGCCAGGCACTCAAAGAGGGTGTCCACCCGGTTCTGTTCATCAACAAGGTTGACCGGCTTATCAATGAGCTGAAGGTGAACCCGCAGGAGATGATGATTCGTCTTGGTAAGGTTATTGACAAAGTCAACAAGCTCATCAAGGGAATGAACGAGGAGCTCTACAACAACGGCGGATGGAAACTCGACGCTCTGAAAGGAAACGTCGCATTTGGTTCTGCTCTCTACAACTGGGCAATCTCGATTCCCTACATGAAGAAGTCCGGTGTCAGTCTTCAGACGATCATTGACAAATGCAACGAGGGCGATGCAAAGTACCTTGCAAAGGCTTCCCCGCTGCATGCAGTGCTGCTTGATATGGTGGTTACCTTCCTGCCGAACCCGCTTGAGGCACAGGGAAGAAGATGCCACATTATCTGGCACGGCGATGTAAACTCTGAGATCGGTAAGGCAATGTATGCCTGTGATGCGAACGGACCGGCCGCCATGATGGTTACCGACATCTCCTTTGACAAGCATGCAGGAGAAGTTGCAACCGGCAGACTGTTCTCCGGAACGCTGACCCGTGGTATGGAAGTGTACATCTCCGGTACCGCCGGTAAACCGAACAGACTTCAGCAGGTCGGTATCTTCATGGGCCCGACCCGGGTGGATGTGGACAAGGTTGTGGCAGGAAACATTGCCGCAGTTACCGGTATGAACGATGCAATCGTTGGTTCGACCGTTTCTTCCCTGAAGGAGATGACGCCGTTCGAGTCTCTGAAGCACTACTCCGAGCCGGTTATGACCGTTGCAGTTGAGGCAAAGAACACGAAGGATCTGCCGAAGCTGATTGAGGTTCTGCACCAGGTTGCAAAGGAAGACCCGACTGTCCGCGTGAACATCAACGAGGAGACGGGCGAACACCTTATCGCCGGTATGGGCGAGCTGCACCTTGAGGTCGTTACCGGCCGTATCAAGAGAGACAAAGGTGTGGATATTGTTACTTCCCCGCCGATTGTGGTGTACCGTGAGACGGTTGCAAAGGCCCTTGACGGGACCGTTGAAGGGAAGTCCCCGAACCGCCACAACAGATTCTTCCTGTCTGTTGAGCCGATGCCGCAGAACATTCTTGATGCAATTCAGTCAAGCGAGATCTCTATGAACATGGAGAACATCGCCCGCCGTGATGCACTTGCCGCACTTGGCATGGACAAGGATGAGGCAAAGAACGTGAAGGATATCTATGGTTCCAACATGTTCATCGACTGCACGAAAGGTATTCAGTACCTCAATGAGACCATGGAACTTATCATCGATGGTCTGCATGAGGCACTGGACGGCGGACCGCTCGCAGATGAGCAGGTGCAGAACGTTCTCATTAAGCTCCACGATGTGAAGCTGCACGAAGATGCAATCCACCGTGGTCCGGGACAGGTTATTCCGGCAGTCCGTGGTGGTCTGAAGGCTGCTCTTCTGATGGCCGGTGACACACTGCTTGAGCCGATGCAGAAGATCCAGATTACGGTTCCGCAGGATCAGATGGGTGCGGCAATTTCCCAGATTCAGGGACGCCGCGGTCAGCTGTCTACGACCGATGCTGAGGGTGACCAGATTGTGGTCAACGGTGAGGCACCGGTTGCCGAGTTGTTCGGTTTCGCAGGCGATATCCGTTCCGCAACCGAAGGCCGTGCCATGTGGTCCACTGAGTTCGCAGGATTCTCTCCGGTTCCGCAGGGTATGCTCTCCGAGATTGTGATGGGCATCAGAAAGAGAAAGGGTCTCAAGGAACAGATTCCGACCCCGAAGGATTACCTCGAGTAATTCTTTTTCTCCCAATATACAGAGAATACTCTCTCCCGGAAGGATTCGGGAGTCAACTCCATTCCTCTGTTATCTTTTTTCGTCCCCGGATTTTTAGAACGAACCTTGAGTTCCATGATGTTTTTTTCAGTGTGTTTTGTGGTATTTGTGGGTTTTGGGATTTTATGGACAACGCCCGTATCTCCACAATTGTTATATCCTGTAAGGTGACAAAGTAAGATTACCGGAGTCTTTCCCGTATGCATCTGTATTCCATCGATAATCTGCGAAATATCTGTATACTTCTTCTTATTCCCTATCACACGCTGCTGATTTACAGTTCGCTCGGGTTTTCCTACAATCTTCAGGGTGATGTGCTGCCCGCGGTGAATCCGGTACTGATTTTTATCAATCTCTGGATTATGCCGCTGATGTTTGTGGCAGCCGGTATGGCATCGCGGTATTCCCTGGCAAAGCGGACGGAGATGGAGTACGGAAAGGAACGGATGCTGCGGCTGTTTATTCCGTTTCTGTGTGCGTTCATTCTGCTGATGCCGATCCAGTATTATGTTCGGGAACTCAGTACCGGAACCTATACCGGCGGATTTTTTTCCTACGTTACTACTGATCTCGTTCCAACGATGCTGGGAAATACGTTTGACGGCGGTCAGCTCTGGTTTATTCTCTGGCTTTTTGGGATCTCGCTTCTTGCACTGCCGGTTATGCACTGGTGGACGAAAAAAGCAGAGAAAACGACCGTGCAGCGTATGGACCATATGCCGGTATGGCTGATCGTTTTCGTGTTCTTCCTTCCGGCATTCATGTTTCTTGCAGGTAATTTTCTTGGTACAGGGTTGTTGTCGTGGCTTGCAGAGACGCCGGTTGTGGATACTTTTCTTATCTCGCTGGTATGGATGAGTGCACAACGATCGTATTCTTTTCTGATGTTTTTTGCGTTTTTTATTCTGGGGTATCTGGTTCTCAGCAGTCCCGGTGTACAGAATACGCTTGAACGATGCAGGTTTCCTCTCACCTGTGCGGCTGTTGCGGGTATTGTTCTGTTCGGTGTGATGCTCGTCTTTGTTCCCCTCAATTCAGTTCTGAGTGAGTTTGGCAATGTGCTTGCCGCAGGACCGGTAATTCTTGCGATGATCGGTCTTGGCATACATTATCTGGAAAAACACAACCGGGTTACCGAGTATCTCAGTGCGTCATCATTTACCGTTTACATCTTCCACCAGTCATGGCTGTTACTTATAGGCTGGTTTGTACTTTTGTGGGTTCCCAATCCTCTGGTGCAGATTCTGATTATCATCGTTCTGACGTTTGTGACTACGTATCTTTCCTACGAGGCCGTGAAACGGTTCCGCGTAACACGGTTTATGTTCGGCATAAAAGAGCCGGGAAAAAAGAGCAGCTGAGATATTTCCTTCATTTACGCGAATACTCTGTGCTGAAAGTTCTTTCATTGGAGATATGGTGGATACCGGTTCTTTGCAAAAATAGCTGCAAATAATGTTGTAGTTTACAAAAACAGTTTATTGCATGCATGACCATTACCTGTTATGAAGAAAAACAGCATACTCTTCATCGGCCTCGCTCTTGCCGTGCTCGCAGTTTTCCTTGCGGGTACGGTAGTCGCGGCCACATATGAAACACCAAATGAAAACTCCACCGTACTGAACCCTGATCTCACTGTTTCCGTTGAAAAAGCCGTCGCGGAAATTGCCATTGGTGACCAGGTGAAATTCATCATGCCCTCGAATCCTGCAACCGGTTACACCTGGGTTGTGACAAACGCTGAGGGTCTGAATGTTACCGAGGACTTCCTTGCATCCGATTCCGAACTTATCGGCGCAGGAGGAAAGCAGGTCTTTATCCTCAGCGCGGACAAAGCAGGTATCTATACGTTCACTGCCGAGTACAAGCGGTCGTGGGAGACCGAGACTGCACCCGCCGCTACCTTTACCCAGATCATTGTCGTCAGGGATGACGGACAGAACACCGTCAAGGAGCCGGTCTTTGTAGTCTCCTTTGACGGGACTATGAATCCGCAGGTGAACCATGTGGTCAAGATCACGGTTCCGGGCAACCCGACCACGGGTTATGAGTGGCACGTAACCGCCGTTGATGGTCTGACGATCCTGAAATCCGGGTACATCCCTGATGAACATAAAGAGGGCATGACCGGGGTCGGCGGAACCTATGTCTGGTATGTCACCGCAGACAACGCAGGCACGTACACCTTTGGCGCAGAATACACGCGTTCATGGGAAACGGATGCGGCCGGTCAGTTCGCAATCAGTCTGATCTTCACTGAATAATCCGATACAGCGCATATTTTTTCAAATATCCGGGAGCTGATATCCCCTCAGTTATTTTTTTGGGACTCCGCAAAAAGAGATTATTGAATCAGGATTATTTTTCTGCCACGTTCATCTCCTGATCGATCATTCTCTGCATCTGTTCATCGCATATGGTCTTTCCAAGTGCAACAGCCTCCTCACCGGTGATACCCCAAGTTTTTCTCCAATTTCCTGATGAAATGCCGTATGATTGTCAACGATGTACACGGAGTGCAGGTTCCATATCTATTGCGGTCTCCCCTTCGTCAGGATAAATTACTTTTTCTTCCTCGCCCGCCAACCTACTCAGTAACCATGCCCGGGACCGTTCAGCACTCCGCCTCCTGTCCGGTACAATGGACCGGCGGCAGTGCATTCGACATGCACGTCCACACGAACCACTCGGACGGACTCGTCCGTGTCCCGGAACTGTTTGCCCATCTTCACCGCCGCGGCCTTCGTGCCGCAGTCACCGACCACAACACCATTGCAGGTGTTCGCGAAGCATACGAACGCGAAGACGCGGCCAGCATCATCATTCCCGGCATCGAAGTGTCCGCCAGTGACGGCCCGCATCTTCTGATCTACTTCGACACCCCCCGCGACCTTTCCTCCTATTATGAGACCTCCATCAGAGGCCATCAGGGGGCATGCCCCCACATGGCAACCGATCTGTCAACGGAAACAATCGTCACCGCCGCAAACGAAAACGGCGGTCTTGTCATCGCCGCACACCCGTACGGTTACGCCATGCTGGTCCGCGGCGTTCTCAAGGCAATCGAGGTTGGGATGCTTTCACCGGAGATACTGGACAATATCGACGGCCTTGAAGTCATCTGCGGCGGTCTGTCGCACGCCCTCAACATCCGTGCCGAAACCTACGCCGCAGAACACAACTTCTGCATGACCGGCGGCTCCGACGCCCATACACTCCGCGAAGTAGGCCGGGCGGTTACCACCTCCGCAGATCCGCTGACCCCCGCAGAGTTCCTCGAAGCCGTCCGGCATCAGAAAACCGATGTCGTCGGCTGTGAGCGAGGTCCCGCAGATAACCTCCTCATGGGGACCCAGGTCATGACAAAATACGTTCCCTATCTCCCCTCAGGACTTGCCGTCCACATCCGGCAGGGAAAGATGCGGCTGCGGAAATAACAATAAAAAAAGTGTCAGGGCAGAACTGCCCAAGATATTGAAGAAATTATTCTGTCTTGGACCACAGACCGTGCTTGTTACAGTACTCGCAGGCCTTGACCGCTTTTGCCGGAGTCTTGATAACGATTTCCGGTTTTTCTCCGGGTGCAAGGAACTTTTCATGCACCACGCCGTCATCCGTTTTGAGGGCAACCCAGGTAATGTAGTGTTCGGCTTCCATCGGGTGGGCAACCGAACCGACCGCAACCTTGTATCCGCCGTCAACTTTTGTCACAACCGGAACATGCTTTTCCTGTGCCGCATCGGTGGTGTTCTCCACCAGCTTGTGCATTGCCTCGCCGCAGCAGACAAGTTCGCCCGCACCTTTTCCGATGACTCTGACGGTGTTTCCGCAGATGTTGCACTTGTAGATTTCACTAACTTCTGTCATGACAGATATGTTCGCGCAAGAACAATATATATTTGAGGATAGCGGTAATTCACGAAAAAAAGAAATGGAAATGGAATTTACAGCGCCGTATGGCGCTGTTCAATAACCTCAGCCATTCCATGAATAGCTTGAATAGCCTCTTCATCGGGAAGACCCTTGATGTAAACCGGATCAAGCATCTCTGCACCGAGCGGTGCAAGCATCTCTCCAAGATAATTGACGGCATTCGTACCCCAGCCGTAGGAACCGATCACACCGAGATGCCGGACCTTCGGGCGCAGCGCACGAATAAGGTAGGCGGCATTCACCGCAACCGGGTGCGGACCGAAAAGAACTGTCGGGGTTGCCAGAATAATCGTTGCCGCATCCACGATGGCACTGCCGAGAACACCGGTATCCGTTTCCAGGAGGTTGTACTGCTGGACCGGCACCCCCCGCTGAACGAGATCGTCCACGAGGAACTTGGTCATCAGCTCCGTACTTCCGTGCATCGATACATAGGCTACGATGACAAGATTTTTCGGCGTATCCCCGGACCACTCGCGATAGAGATCCACGATCTTCGCCGGCATCTTCAATACCGGACCGTGACTCGGTCCGATGATCTT
This sequence comes from Methanocorpusculum vombati, assembly GCF_026891935.1. Lineage (NCBI taxonomy): Archaea > Methanobacteriati > Methanobacteriota > Methanomicrobia > Methanomicrobiales > Methanocorpusculaceae > Methanocorpusculum > Methanocorpusculum vombati. The sequence continues at coordinate 87,800 of NZ_JAPTGC010000005.1, forward strand.
TGGAGCAATCTCGTCAATGAGTTTCAGGTGATCCTGCACCGAGGATCGGAACGGCATCATGATTGCGGCGTAGTACCGTTTTGCTGCCTCAAGATAATCGGGACTTTCATCGTCCTGATAGAGCGTCGGAGCGGCGTAATGGGTGCCGAGGAAGTCGGTCGTAAAGAGAATTTTATCTTCCACGACTTCGGTGAACATCGTGTCCGGCCAGTGAACCCAGGGGGCGAGATAGAACTTCAGCGTCTTATCACCCAGGGAAAGGGTTTCCCGGTCGCTGATGGTTATGAATCTGTCCTCAACCTCTTCGAGATGATGCATTGCCAGTAAGAGACCTTTGCAGGTTTCGTTGGTAACGATCTTTGCACTTGGATACACCTCAAGAAGCAGCGGCAGAAGACCGGAATGGTCCTGTTCTGCATGATCGATGACGATGTAGTCAAGCGAGTGCTGCTCGAGGCGCATGAGGTTGGTGATGAAGTCTGCTTCGTCGTTTGGTTTGCAGGTGTCAATCAGTGCGGTTTTTTCGCTGCCTTTCACGAGGTAGGAGTTGTAACTGCTTCCTCGCGGGGTCGGCATTATAGCGTCAAAATACCGGAGATCCCAGTCAATCGTTCCGACGGAGTAAATCCGTTCACATATCTCACGCGCTGCCATTGGCGGTTACACCTTTTTGAACTGGCTTTTGGGTGCGCCGCAGACCGGGCATTTCCAGGTGTCGGGGAGGTCTTCAAAGGCGGTTCCTGCTGGGTGCATGATGCCTGCACCTTTTTCGGGATCATATACGTATCCGCAGATTACACAACGATATTTGTCCATTTTGATTTTCCTTCCTTGTAATAAGGCATAATACTATTGGAAAGGCTCATTTATATTTTGTTGGGATGTGACACTTGGATGGGTATTTTTTCCGGGTTGGTCCCCCGAACCACTTTATAGTGATACTGCCAAACAGTGCAAGGGTATGGAGAAAGAGAACGCAGCCCAAAAGATTCGCGGTGTTATCTGCGGGCATTTTCTGATAGATATCTATACGCCGGTGCTGTCGCTGATTCTGCCGCTGCTGATTGCACAGATGAATCTTTCCTACTTCCTTGCGGGTCTCATTGTCACGGTGTTCAATGTGACTTCGTCGGTTTCCCAGCCGTTCATTGGTCTGTACGGAGATAAAACCGGATGGAGGGCGAGTATCCCGCTATGTCTGGTAATCGGGAGTGTTGGTGTCAGTCTGACCGCAGTTACGGGCAATTATCTCCTTCTCCTCTTCCTTGCAGCCGGAGCCGCAGTCGGTCATGCCCTGTTTCATCCGGCGGCAATGAGCGTCATGTACTCTCTGAGTCCGCCGGCGAAACGCGGTCTCTACAATTCAATTTTCACCACGAGCGGGAGTATCGGGTATGCGATCGGTCCGGTTCTGGCTGGTATTCTGATCACCGTCGGCGGTCTTCCGGCGGTTACCTGGCTGGTGATTCCGGGTATTGTGGGTGCGACGTGGATGTACCGGAACAACCGGAAGTGTCGTTCCGTTCCGGCGGCGGAAAGAAAGCCGGTACTCCAAACACCTGCCGGTACTGTGGTAAAGAGAAAGTACTGGTGGGTTCCGGCAGGTCTTGTGGTCTCCGTCTGTTCGCTGCGTGCCTGGGCGTATATCGGCATTATTACTTATCTGCCGACGCTGCTGGTTCTCGGTCATCATGATTTTGATACGTTCACCACGTCGGTTATCGTGACCGTCATGCTGTTCTTCGGGGTGGCCGGGCAGGTTGCGGGCGGGTATCTCTCGGACAGGTTCGGGAGAAAAGAGATGCTTGTTCTTGGTCTTGCGTGTGCAATCCCGTTCTTTGCCCTGATATTCTCTACGAATGAGCTGCTGATGTATCTGGGCGTGATGATGTATGCGTTCTTCGCTTCGTCCTGTTATGTCATGTCGGTGACAATGACGCAGGATCTTCTTCCCGGCAATGTCGGTTTTGCGTCAGGGCTTACTCTCGGTTTTTCTCTGGGTGTGGGAGGTCTCGGGGCGGCGGTCATCGGCTGGGCGGCGGATGTGATGGGGTCTCTGTCTGCGGCACTGTATCTTCTGATCATCCCGACGATTCTCTGTCCGGTTCTGGCACTGCTGATCAGGTATCCGCTCAAAAGTCTGGCCCGGAAAGGATCTCCTGTGTAATTTTTTTGTGCGGGATTTTGCGGGAGGTATTTTTCCGGAACGCGTTTCTTTATTTCATCCTGCCAGACTCCTCACTCACTCGCCTACATTTTTCAGAAAAAAAAAACGTTCCGGAAAAATATCTACTAAATCCTTTCGCGGCATGAGATTTTTTTCTGAGGGAATTGTGTATTCAGTGCATTCCGTGATTATTTCAAACAAAACCGCACTCACCACTCACCCGTACACAATTTCTTCAGAAAAGAGAACCGACGAATTATTTTCATGATATCACCGCGGGATGTCCGCCGGTATTGAATCCTTTCAGGATAGGATTGCACGAAATATAAAGTTGTGGCGTGGCAGAAAAAACCACAAAAATCAGTCTTCCTCCCTTTGCATGACATTCTGGCTTGTGAACGGCGTTATTTTTCTGAGAAACTTTTTTTGGATATCCCATTTCGGGAAAAAAATATTTTTTGGAAGGATATAACCGGAGAAAAATTGTGCCTCTCATTGAAAGAAAAAATTTGAAAATATTTTTCAGAAAAATTATTTTTTGAAAATTTTCATCGGTGATGATGCAGCCCTCTCCTGATAGGAAATATATCATTGGAAATACCCGTAGGAGTTGGTCCGTATGAATAGGAATAATGAGGATAATGCTGTATCCCCGGCGATTGCGACGATTTTAATTGTTCTGATGACGGTGATTGCGGCGGCTGCAGCGGCGGTGGTGGTAATGGGAATGGCCGATACCCAGCCGGATTATGTGGTCGGGCTTATCGTGAAGGCGGCGCCTGCGGGTTCGGATGCAGTGGTTACGCTCTATGGCAGCAGGGATATTCCGGGTCTGGTGCGGCTTGAGGTGATCGATGCAGGGTCTTCGTCCGGTGCGTTCGTGGAAGCCTGGAACGGTGCGGCAGGTACGGCGCCGGTCGGGGTGCCGCTCACCGCCAAAGGAGTGGCCCGGCCCGCGGAGGAGATGCCGTCGTATGCGACGAATGTGTGGGTGAAAGGAACGTTTGCGGACGGAACGGATCAGGTGCTGCTGATGCAGGCGGTGACGTTTACGAATGCGGAGCCTGCGGGCAGTGATGACGGGGATGAGGATGCGGGGCCGGGATACACGATAAACGCCCAAGAGTGGAGTGAGTATTATAATGCTAACAAATGGAGTATCTCTCTTCCAAAAGATACATTATTGCAATTTCATGACGGGTATGTGTTTGTAACTTCTCAATACTCTTATGATCCACATTGGCTAAATGTTGATGATATAAACACGTTGAATGCACAAGACTTCCTTCAGAAATCTTTGGGAACTCATAGTGGATTCGTATTGGATTTGTCTGAGGAAAAGATCAGTAATGCACAGGAAGTAGATAGTCTCCCATCATCACCTTCTGATGAGGTTGGGACTTTAGTCAAATATGGTGACAAATTGTATGCGAAAGTAAGGTTTGATGCGGGGAATAAGAATGATTGGGTCGTGGTTGGAACAAAAACCACCTGACCCATTTTTACAAAACATCAAACCGTACAGCAGATGTATGACGACTCCCCAAAACACACCCGCCTCGTTAAGCGTATGCGGTGCGACTCACGCATCTGCCCGTGAGATTCTGCACCGCAGCCATGGAGAGAACAGAACAGCACGACAGTTCTGTGCACGGCCAAATAATGAGCGGGCTGAATGAAAAAAAAACGCAGATGCACCTGACGGCACGGAGTCGCAAGCTCGTAGGGAGGAGCGAAACAAGGCCGAAGGACGTGCAATGCGAAAACGACGTTCAGAAAATGCGATGTGAACTCCTGAAAGGAGAAACGAAGCAGGCTGAAGGCATGCGGTGAGCGAAGCACGCGTCGCAAAACAACGCATCTGCCTGCTCCCCTAAAAAATCAGATCCTCTTCTCAAGCGCCTTCTCAACGATCTTAATCGCACACAGATCGCCGCACATCGAACAGGTCTCGCAGTCCCCGTCGCGGTCATGCACCGCACGGGCATGATCCCCGAACAGCGCAAGCGCATACTGTGCCTCCCAGTCCAGCGTCCGGCGTGCCTCCGCCATCGCCGCCTGCCGGGGCAGCTCCGCCTCGCGTCTGCGGGACAGATCACCCACGTGCGCCGCAACCTTCGCAACCCGCGTCCCCTCAATAATATCCCGCGTATCCGGAAGCGCCAGATGTTCCGCAGGAGAAACCATGCACAGAAAATCCGCGCCCGCCGCCGCCGCCGCCGCCCCGCCGATAGCACCCGTAATATGATCGTAGCCGGGCGCAATATCCGAAACAAGCGGGCCGAGAAGATAGAGCGGCGCAAAATCCGTAATCTCCTTAATCATCTTCACATTATAGGAAATCTCAGTATAATCCATGTGACCGGGCCCCTCGATCATCCGCTGCACACCTTTCGCATGCGCAACGCGGGCAAGTTTTCCGAGCGTCAGATACTCCTGCGACTTCGCAAGTTTCCCTGAATCCACATACGCTCCGGGACGCATGCCGTCACCAAGAGACAGTGCAATCTCATACTCATCCAGAATCTCCAGCAGGTAGTCATACTCCGCATACAGCGGGTTCTCCTCGCCGGACGCAAGCATCATTGCCGTATGAAACGACCCGCCCCGGGACACCACGCCCATCACCCGAGGATCAAGCCGGAGTGTTTCCACAACCTCCCGATTCACCCCGCAGTGCAGTGTCATGAAATCCACGCCCTGTTCCGCCTGTTCGCGGATAACCTTGAACAGCAGATCCGCGGTGAGATCGATAACATTTCCGGCACGCCGCACCGCTTCATAAATCGGCACCGTCCCGACCGGAATCGCCAGTTTCAGAATCTCGCGCCGCATCGCCGCAAGATCGCCGCCCGTGGACAGGTCCATGATCGCATCCGCACCGTTTGCGATTGCGGCAGCTGCTTTTTCCATCTCCATCGCAGGATCGCACCGCTGACCGGACGTTCCGATATTCACATTGACCTTGACCTTCGTTCCCTCGCCGATTGCACACGGCGTATAATCCCGTTTCGCATTCTTCAGCAGAATTGTTCTGCCGGCGGCAATGGATCGGCCAAGCGCCTCAGGCGTCATCCCTTCGGCCTTCGCCGTCCCGGCAAGACCGGCCACATCGCCTGTCTGGCAGTCGCGGAGTATTGAGTGCATTCGATTATATCATTTGTCCTCACAACTCATTATACTGTATGCGTGAACCTATCCGCTGGCTGAAAGAGATCAGCTGGCGTGCAAACTCCTACGTCTGCGGGAACATTCTCGTCGATGCCTCCCAGCCGGTAACCGCGGTTGCCCCCTACAAAGATCAGATCGAGGTAATCGTTCTCACCCACGGCCACTTTGATCACATGGCAAACCTCCGTGCCCTCGCAGACCTTTGCGAAGCATCCGTCTGCATCGGGGAAGGCGACCTCGCCTTCCTTTCCGACGACGCCCTCTCCCTCGCCGGTCATTTCGGCGAACACTCGCCCGGAGTTCCCGCCGCACCGCTCGCGGACGGCGATCACCTCGGTGAGTTCGTGGTCATCCACACGCCCGGTCATACGCGGGGAAGCATCTGCCTCTACCGCGAAGAAGACGGCGCTCTGATTGCCGGAGACACCCTCTTCCCGCACGGTTCGTTCGGCAGAACCGACCTGCCGACCGGCAGCCACGCCGACCTCGTTGCATCCATCAACCGTCTTGCCGGGCTCCGCATCGACTCGTTGTGGTGCGGTCATGACATGCCTGTTCCGTCCGGTGCAATGCGGGACGTGCTCCTCTCTCAGGCGGAAGTACCAAAGTATGGATAAAGGCGTCTACTGCCTGCTGCTGGAATGCACGGAGCCGCAGACGATCCGGATCGGGGCATTGGGTGAACGGGAGTTCGTTCCCGGCTGGTATCTGTATGCCGGATCAGCTCTCGGCAGCGGCGGCCTTTCCCGCGTGAGCCGTCATATCCGGTTTTACCGTGAACAGTACCGCAAGGCCAAGTGGCACATTGATTATTTTATGGCGGCACAAGCCGTCCGGCTCCGCAAAGTGGTCTGTGCAAAAACGGAAGCTGACCTTGAATGCGTGCTTGCCGCAGCCATCGGGGGAGCCGGAATCGCTGCGTTCGGCTGTTCGGACTGCGACTGTGCGACACATCTGTTTTACCGGAAAACAATGCCGGAGGCCGAAGTCCTGGCCGCGTTTACTGCGGCGGGGCTGTGCGGGCAGGTGCATGAGGTGGACGGGAGTTAGTCCCAGCCTTTTTCCGCCAGAATTCTGTTGATGCAAACTTTCAGTGGCACAATATCATTCCGGAGCACATTCCAGACAAGTTCCCAGTTCACCTCAAAATATCCATGCGTAAGCCGGTCACGCATCCCGGCAACATGGTGCCAGGGAATTTGGGTACAGCGGTCTTTTGTTTCCGTTGACAGTTTTTTACTTGCCTCTCCAATGATCTCCAGCGACTTCTGCACAACATGCTGGATTACTTTATCAGAGTCAAGTCTTTCGTAACTCAGATCATGGGTATTCTCTTCAAGAAATGTTATTTCGTCTCTGATATGCAGAAGATACACCCGGTCTGATCCCTCCTTCATACATACACCGCCTCGGCAATCACTTCATCACGAATGTAGGGGCTCAGTGCCCGTGCTGCGACCAGATCAACCTTTCTTCCCAAACGTTCCTCAAGAAAATCTCCAAGACCCACCAGATGGGCGAGCGTTGCCTCTCCGGGACGAAACTCATACAAAATATCCACATCAGAATCAGGAGTATCCTCACCCCGTGAGACGGAACCAAATATTGCAAGCGTCTGAATGCCGAACTGCTCCCGTATTTCCGGCAGATACTCTTCAAGTTTGGCGAGGACATCCTCCCGGATACTTGTGTACTCCGTCATGTGTCTGTAGTTAGTATAGTATCGTAAAAAAGTATAGAGTTTGCGGGAGTTTATCCCAGCCGGTCGCCGACCGCCAGATAATGCCCGTTCACCAGCTCAAACCCCGGCATCTCCCGTTTCCCCTCCGGCTTCGCCGACAGAATACACACCGCCCCTGCCCCCGTCATCACGACCGGCCCCTTCTTCTTTATCACATCCACCACCTCACCCGGCTGTCCTGCATACCCCGCAGACACCCGCCCGCTCCGGTACACCAGCAGCCGTTTCCCGTCCGGCAGTCTCGTATTCGCACACGGCGCAGGCGACAGACCCCGGATACGGTTGTGCACCATTCCTGCCGGAAGTGTCCAGTCAATCACACACTCCTCCTTCGTAATCGAGGGAGCAAACGTCGCAGATGCCCCATCCTGCGGAACCGCACACACCCCGCCGCACGCGATCAAATCCAGTGCATCCATCAGCGCCTCCGCACCGAGAACCGCCAGCCGGTCATGCAGTTCGCCGAACGTCTCATCCTCCCCCACCGCAAGCGACCGCGACAGAATCACATCGCCCGCATCCAGCTCCGGCGTAATATACATAATCGACACCCCCGCATCCGCATCACCGTTCAGCACCGCATACTGCATCGGTGCCGCCCCGCGATAGCGGGGCAAAAGCGACCCGTGAATATTGATCGTCTTATGGCGCGGCAGATTAATGATGTCTTCCGGGATCATCATCCCGAACGCCACCACCACACCCACATCCGGCGCAAGAGCCGCAAGCTCTACTGCGAGAGACGGATCCTTCATCGACTCCGGCTGAAAGACCGGAACCTCATGCGCCAGCGCCCACTCCTTTACCGGCGAAAACGCGATCTTATTCCCCCGCCGGTTTGGTTTGTCCACGCGGGTCACCACGCCCACAATCTCATGACGGCCCGCAACTGCTTCCAGCGCCGGAACCGCATAGGCCGGTGTTCCCATAAACAGCACCCTCATTGCGTCTCCTCCCGCGCTGCTGCCTCCGCCGCTAGCCGGTCCAGATCACGTGACACCAGTTTGCGGGCAATCGGGGCGATACGGTCCACGAACAACACACCGTCAAGGTGATCAAACTCGTGCTGAAACACCCGTGCGGGGTAATCCTTCAGCTCCTCCTCGACCGTATCGCCTGTCTCGGTCTGATACCGCACGGTGATTCGTCTGGGCCGCCGGACTCTCTTGTGAATGCCCGGAACCGAAAGACATCCCTCCTCCATTTCCGCCGTGGAGTTGCCGGAAGCGAGAATCTCCGGATTGATTACTTTGCGGACTTTGTCACCTGCATCCATCACAAAAAACCGCCGGGACACCCCGATCTGCGGGGCGGCAAGACCGACGCCGCGACTCTCCCGCATGAACGGCACCATCTCGTCCAGGAGACTGCACAGCTCGGGAGTGACGGACTCAACCGGCGCAGCAACGTCTGCAAGGACCTTTTCTCCGTAAATATAGACCCGCATAGTACAGTACTCTTCGACGGCGGACTACATCAATCTGCGTTTTTTCCCAGATCCGCGGACAAAAGTGACATTTATTATCCCACCGATCCCTGTAGTATGCAAGGGGGTTCCCTTCACCAAGATTCGTGCGCCGTCGTTCCCCCCATAATGAATAGACCGCGTGCGGAAAAACCAACCAGTGTATCCCGGGAAGTATCCCGTCCTTCGTCCGCCAGCAGAATCGAAGCGGACACCTTCACGAACCCCCGCTCACCCTACCTCAAGGTGATAGCATGACAAAAAGTGAAAACTTCACCCCCCTAAATACGGAATCCGATCTCGACCTCGCCGGATTCCTGACCCCGATCGAATCCGTCCCGAACACTGATGCGGCCTCTGCCTCCTCCCCTTCCTCCGGTCCGCAGCTGTTTCCGGCGGTGTTTTTTGTACATGAAAAGATTACTGACTCGGTGCAGCAGGTGCATCTCGCCCTCGTCCGGCTGAACGCGGTTTCGCCGCAGGGGCCGGTTATTTTCCGGCAGGACGGCCGTCTTGTCCGGGTTATCCGAACCGAAGACGACGGCTATGCCGTCGTCCCCCTTGACCGCAACCGGCTGCGGCTGGCACTTTCCGAGGCAGGAACCTGGAGACGGTTCATGAAAGAGGATATCACCGAGCCGGACAATGGCCTGCTGGATGCAGCGGTTGCGGCGCCGCCCGACCGCTACCGGAAGATTCCGGTGCTTGCCGGTCTCTACTCCGGGGTGCTCCTCCGCCCGGACGGGACGGTTGCCTGCACTGCCGGGTTTGACGCGGCAACAGGATTTTTCCTGACGAAGACCTATGCCGTTCCTCCGGTGCCGGAGCATCCGACCGAGGAGGATGTCAGGTTTGTCCGCGAACTGTTTGCCGATATCTTCGATGAGTTTCTGTTTGCCACAGAAACGGATTTCGCGAATGCAGTTGCCGGGCTGATGACGGCATTTCTCCGCCCGACACTTTCCGGTCCTGTTCCCATCTGGGCGATTGATAAGAATACGCCGCGGGCGGGCGGCACGCTGCTTGCGCAGGTGACAGGCGCTCTTGCGTACGGGGAGCCGCCGCTGCTGTATGCGGCGAGCCGCCGGCGTGATGAGATGGAGAAGGTGGTGCGGATGGCGCTGCGGGAGCAGGGCCGGTTTGTGCTGCTGGATAATGTTGCGCCGGGTGCGGACTGGACGCCGGAGGTGCTGCTGTCGGCGACCTCCGGGTCGGGACGGGTGCTGTCCCGGAATATGGGAACGTTCTCGTCGTTTGTGAGTAAGGCTCCGGCGTTCTTTGTGGTGAACGGGGTACATCTGGATATCCGGGCGGATGTGACGGGCCGGATGTTTCTGGTACGGCTGTCTGCACCGAAGGCGTGGCAGGAGATGCGGTTCCGCCGGACGAAGACGGAGCTGCTGGATCTGGCAGCGGCGATGCATCCGCAGGCGGTGTGGGGTGCTGCGGTGCTGCTGCGGTTCTGGCAGCAGGCGGGCGAACCGGAGTTCCGGCTCGCGTCCGGGAATCTGTCGGAGTTTCCGGAGTGGCTGCGGGTGGTGGGCGGTACGCTTGCGTATGCGGGCTGGACGGAGGTTCTGGCAAATCAGGGCGAGATGCAGACGCAGGAGAATGCGGCGGATACGGAGGGGGCAGAGCTGGTGACGGCGCTTCATGCGGTGTTTGGGGAGGAGCGGTTTTCGGCGAAGGCTCTGCTGAAGGTGCTGGTTACGGAAGGGGCGGCCCGGAAACGCGGTGAGGGGGTTGACGGGCTGCTGAATTATGCAGATGAGGGAATGATTCGGGCGGCGGTTGCGGGTACGCTGTCTTCGGTAAAGGTGGGGATGTGGCTGAAGGGGTTTGTGGGGACACGGTTCGCGGGGGCGGAGTGGTATGTGGAGAAGATAGAACAGCGAAAAGGAAACCATCGGGTGTATGCCCTGGTTCCTGTGGAGAGTCAGGCAACTCTGTGAGAGGTTCTGCCAACCTCCCGCCAACCTATTTTTCTCAGATTGTTGTTTATTTTTTATTTCAGACCGTTTGCTTGCTTCACGCCAACCTGCCAACCTTTTGGATGATCCGTCTCGATTTCTTTGGGTTTGCCGGAAGGGATCTGTTTTGTGTTTTTGGTAGAGTGGTGGGGATCACACATTCGGTTGGCAGGTTGGCGTGAACGTTTGTCTGGGGTTGGATTTCGTATTGGCGGGGCTATTGCGGGTTATCAGGTTGGCACGGGGTTTACCTGTACATTTCTGCATTTTTGTATCACTTAACGATTGTAGTGCGAAAAAATTGTTTTCAGATCTTGCGTTATTGAAATGGATCATGTGTTTATTTTCCGATTTTCTTTGTTCCATTCAGATTAACCTACATTGGAGTCTCTGCAATACACTTTCAGTGTTGGGTGGTAGATATGCCTTCATATTAATCGTTAGATATTATTAAATAAGTCTGTGACTATTCTTCTATATGGAAAAGGAAAATCTAGCTTATTCGGAATCTTTAAGGGATATTGTTAAAGGAATAGATGAAGATCAGTTGCTTTTTCCAGAATTTCAAAGGGATTTCGTTTGGGATTTTGATAAGACATTAGATCTTTTTGACTCGTTTGTGCGCAAGATATTTGTAGGAACGGTGATCTATGGCAGACCATCACAACCAATTACTATTCGTGACATTGATATTCGTCCAAGAAAGTCAAAAGGTAAAAGACGCGTTCCATTAAACGTAAGAGAACTTACCAATGAGGTGATACGGACGACTCAACCCCGTCTTGTCCTTGATGGACAACAGAGGATTACATCAATTTACAGGGCACTCAAGGGAATAGATACGGTCTGGTTTGTTGCCAAAAATCCATGTGAGATACCTCTCTCCCCATATCAAGAGGCCGAATTTTGGACATCCGATCTTTTTAATGTGTTAAGAGACGATCTCAAAAATGATAAAATTAATTTGGAACTCCTCCTATACACATTTTCCAAAGAAGAAGATCAGGATCACTTATCTATCAAGTTAGAGGATGCTTATACAATTAATTGTGATAATCTGCGTGATGATGAAGTCCGACCCAACTATTTTGAGAAATTAGGATATTTTAAAGATATATTGTGTAACAGTGATGAGTGTTGTCAGAATACATATTTCAACTTATATCGTCTTTTGGATAAGCGGATAGATGAAGAGTTGCTAAGTGGATCTAAACTGGTATCTCATTTCCTTTTGGACATGAGTACAGAAAAATTTGCTATGTTCTTTGAACGAAGTAATAGTCGGGGTATGCACCTAAATTTCATTGATATTCTCATTGCAAAACATTACACACATTTTAATATAAAGGATAAAATTACCAATCGCGGAATTGCCGGGGATGGCAGGTCTTACAAACTTAATCTCGAAACGATTGTCCGTGCAATTGCCTTTATTTCCAGTAAGGAGAAGGGAAAGGGTATTCATGTTGATAAGAACTACATCTTAGGACAGCTGGATCACAGCGATCTTTCAAATAACTGGGATAATGTTGTCCAGTTATATGATGATACGATAAGTTACTTGGGATCCAATAAATACATCCTTGAGAAGGACTGGATACCGTATGAAAACATGATAATCCCTATGATGATGTTCTTGAATAATATTAAAAATAAGAAATTTGGTCAAATGACACATTCTCAGAGGGAATTCTTGGATTATTGGTATTGGTCTGCTGCCATTTCAAAACGATACTCTGGTGGTGGTACTAATGAAATAATTATTCTTGATTCTGAACAGCTGATTCATGTTGCAATGAATGAGCCAATTACTGCTCATAATTATTTCAAACAGTTAGATCCCCAGAAACTTATCAAGGAACCTGCGGATCTCATAGATATACCTGCGAAAAGTAATTCTCCTGTGTATAAAGCCGTGATATCTCTCATGGTGAAATCCATCGGTGGTGTCCCTAGTTGGATGAGTGGTTCATGTACTTGTGAGGCCATGGACTCACATCACATCTTCCCCAAAGAATATCTTGATAAAATGGGTGTTGATGATATGTTAAAAGAGAGTCTTGTTAACCGTGTTTTAATCTCAAAAACGGACAATATTAAATTTGGAAAAAAAGCCCCATCCCAATACCTTCAACCTCTCAGTGCTTCAAATCCTAGTTTAAAGGATATATTAGAGATGAATCTTATCCCTGGTGACATCATTGACGGTGAATATGATTCTAAATATGATGATTTCTTAAATATTCGTGCAGAAAAAATGTATGCTCTTCTTAAAAAGATGGTGTTTGATAAATCTGAATCTATCTCAAAAAAGCATCTTGTTAAAAAATAATTCTCTCCCCCGCAATTTTTTTAATCGTACTGCCATAACCATCATTATCTCCCGCACCCAAAAAGTAGTATATCCAAAACCCGGTGATACCCATGACCCCCGAGTACCAGACAATCCGGCCCTTCGTTCTGCAAACTCTCTCTCGTGAGATGCGTACCTTGCAGGACATCTATGGCGTTGCCACCATTGGCGTCTTTGGCTCGGTCATCCGGGAAGAGGATACCCCGGAAAGTGATGTGGATATCCTTGTAACATAATCGTCGTGGGTATGTGACGATGCAGAACGTCATGGCGCTCACCCGGTATCTGGAGGAACTCTTTGGCCGCAACGTGGATCTGGTCAGTGAGAAATGGCTGAGTCCCTACCTGCGGCCCTACATTGAGGCGGAGGTTGTGGAAATATGTGTTTCAAAAGAGATCACTGTGGGTGCCGGTTCGGGTCAGCGTAAGGACAAGCATTTTCCCGTCTATGCGGTAGATGAGTATCCAGTCCGGCTGAATGTGGCATTCACGAAAATCTGACCATTCCCCGTTTAGTCCGTGGTCTGCATAGCTCCTCGGTAGTTTTTCTCCTCGTGCAAGTATCTCGATGATACCGGTCAGGAGTGCCATATCATATCCCCGCTTTTGCAGAGCTTTCACATCTTTTTTGAACCTGCTGGTTGCGGTTACTGCGTACATTGGTTAGTCCAGCAGGTCTTTCATGAGGCTGTCTGCATTTTTGTATCGTTTGACGGTCGTGTCGCGGGAAATATTCCGTGCTTCCTGCATTGCCTGCATGGTTTCGTCGTTTGGTGTTTCTATTCTGAGTTCAAAGGGAAATCCATTGCAGCGGACGAGGGAGGCGAGGAAGATGTTGACGGCGTTGGAAAGATTTGTTCCCAGCTCTTTGCAGACGGCTTCCGCTTTGTCTTTTGTTTCGGTGTCGATGCGGATGCTGAGGGAGGAGGTTTTCGGCATGGATTTGTACCTGATATGTATGTTGTTTGTATTGCATTTATAGGTGATCGTGTGGGAATACACCGTGTTCTGGAGAATAAAAATCCGGTACCTGTGCGATGAAATATTCATCACCCGAAGGCGCCTAATCAGTATAGAGATGCCATCCCTCCCGAAAGTCGTCATCTTCGACCTCGACAACACCCTCCACAGCCTGATAGCTGCCCGGCTCACCGCCGTCTCGGTCGTCGCCGCATGGCTGAGCGACGCATCCGGCGATCTCCCGTTCCTCTTCCTCCACAACGACAAACCCTCGATGGTTGAAGACGTCCTTGCCGCCTACCTTGCCGGACAGAACAACCTCTCCGCACTCCCTGTAGCCGCCTGGCTCTATCACACCCTGGAACGCAGCTGCATCACCCCCTTCCCCGGCATCCTGCCCCTCCTTTTCGACCTGCGAACCGCCGATGTCCGTCTCGCCGTCATCACCAACTCCGACCCCGCGGAAGCACACCTGCGGCTGGAACTTCTCGGCATCGCCGGATTCTTTGAAGCGGTCATCACCCCGGACACCTTTGGCATCAAAAAACCCGACCCCGCCGTCTATCAGAAAACCCTTTCCCTCCTCGGCGTAGCTGCTGCGGACGCCGTCATGATCGGCGACCGGCTTGACCGCGACGTAACCCCCGCACGGGAAGCAGGCATACGGGCCGTACATGCCGCGTACGGGACATTTGCGAAAGGAGAGGACGGAGCCGTCCGGAGTCCCGGCGACCTGCGTGACATCCTTTACTTCCCGTAACCTCCTTTTTTCCCTTTGTTCACTCTCTCCCAAATCACTATCTATCATCACCGCCAACATATACAGACACTATCCACGAGGAAAATATTGTGAAAGAAGTCACCGAAAGCTACGTTGCTGCAAACGTAGAATCCAACGTCCGCACATACTGGAACGACCACAACACCTACCGGAAAACCCGGGCGCTCCGCAGTGCAGGCCGCCCCTGGCTCTTTGTGGACGGACCGCCCTACACTACCGGCTACATCCACTTAGGCACCGCCTGGAACAAAATCCTCAAAGACAGCATTCTCCGCTACCACTCCATGACCGGCAAAAACATCGTGGAGCGTGCCGGATACGACATGCACGGTCTCCCCATTGAGGTCAAGGTCGAGGAAAAACTCGGATTCAAGAACAAAGCCGACATCGAAAAACACGGTGTCGCAAAGTTCATCGAAGAATGCCGCGAGTTCGCCCTCACCCACAAGGACTTAATGTCCGATCAGTTCAAAAACCTCGGTGTCTGGATGGACTTTGACGACCCCTACCAGACGGTAGACTCCGGTTACATTGAAGCTGCCTGGTACACCCTCAAACGCTGCGAAGAGGAGAAAATGCTCGAACGCGGCAGCCGTGTCGTCAACTGGTGTCCCCGCTGCGGAACCGCAATTGCCGATGCCGAAGTTGAGTACTGGGACGAAACCGATCCGTCCATCTTCGTCAAGTTCCCGATCGTCGGACGCGACAATGAATACCTCGTCATCTGGACAACCACGCCCTGGACCCTTCCGGCCAACGTTGCCGTTGCGGTCGGCAAAGAGTTCGTCTATGCCCGGGTCCGGGCCGTAAAGGACGGCAAGACCGAAGACCTCTGGATTGCCAAAGACCTCGCCGAACAGATCCTCAAATACGGTAAATATCAGGATTACTCGGTTGTGGAGACCAAAACCGGCGCAGAACTTGCCGGAACAAAATACACCTCCCCGCTGGTTTCCCAGGTGCCCATGCAGGAACAGATCGAGCACCGCGTCGTACTTGCAGACTACGTCGCCATGGAAAACACCGGAATGGTCCACATCGCACCCGGTCACGGCTGGGATGATTATCTGGTGGGTCTTCGTGAGAATCTTCCGATCGTCTGTCCGGTCGACGGCAACGGAAACTTCACCGATGAGGCCGGAATCTTTGCCGGCCTCTACGTCAAGGACGAAGAGACCAACAACAAAGTCATCGAAGCTCTCGGTCCTGCGATGCTTGCGAAGCGCAAGATCACTCACCGGTACGGGCACTGCTGGAGATGCAAGACGCCGATCATCTACCGGGCGACATCGCAGTGGTTCCTGAAGGCGAAGGATGTTCGCGACAAGATGCTTGCCGAGATTGCAAACGAGGTCACGTGGTATCCGGACTGGGCGGGGTCTGCCCGGTTCCATGACTGGATCGAGGAGGCACGCGACTGGTGTATCTCCCGGCAGCGGTACTGGGGTATTCCGATTCCGGTCTGGGTCTGTCCGGTTTGTAACAAGTATCATGTGGTGGGCCGCTACGCAGAACTGGAAGAACTCTCCGGTCAGAAGATGACGGACCCCCACAGGCCGTATGTGGATGACATTACAATTCCCTGCGAATGCGGCGGAACAATGAAGCGGGTGCCGGATATCTTTGACGTCTGGTATGATTCGGGTGTTGCCTCGTGGGCCACGCTCCGGTTCCCGCAGCAGACGGAGGCGTTTGCAAAGGACTGGCCGGCAGAGTTTATTCTGGAAGGGCAGGATCAGACCCGCGGCTGGTTCTATTCGCAGCTTGCCCTTTCGACGATTGCGTTCGGGAAGGCGCCGTACAAGTCCGTGCTGATGCACGGGTTTGCGCTGGATGCAAACGGCAAGAAGATGAGCAAGAGTCTCGGCAATGTGATTGCGCCGGAGGATGTTATTTCCCAGTTCGGAGTGGATGTGCTGCGGCAGTATATTCTGTCGGCGAGTGCGCCGTGGGATGATCTGCGGTTTTCGATGGAGGGCGTGAAGACGACGCACCGTATGTTCAATGTGCTGTGGAATGTGTACCGGTTCCCGCTGCCGTATATGCAGCTGGACGGCTATACGCCTGCGGCGACCGCCGCAGGCGTGTGGGATCCGTCCGTGGTCGAAGACCATCTTGCGGAGTTCGGCAGGGAAGACCGCTGGCTGGTAAGCCGTGTGAATACGCTTGCAGCCCAGGTGACAAAGGAGATGGAGGTCTGCAATCTGCACCGGGCAACCCGGCCGATTGCCACGTTTGTTCTGGATGAGCTGTCACGCTGGTATGTGCAGCTGGTGCGGCCGCGGATGTGGCTTGAGGAGGATTCGGTGTCGAAGAAACAGGCGTATGATACGATGTATTATGTTCTCCGCAGGCTTCTTACGATTCTTGCACCGTTTGCGCCCCATATTACGGAAGAGATGTATCAGAATCTGCGTCTTGCAAATGAGCCGGAGTCTGTTCATATGCAGGACTGGTTTGCCGGGAATGTGCAGCTGATCGATTCTGTTCTGGAGGAGGAGATGGAGATTGTGCAGGAGTTTGATGAGGCAGTGGCGAATGCCCGGCAGAACGGGAAGCGGAAGGGCCGCTGGCCTGTGGGTGAGGTTGTGGTGGCGACAACGTCTCCGGCGGTGGCAAATGCTGTTTCGGTGATGAATGATATGTGCTGCGACCGGGCGAATGCGCGGTCGGTGCGGACGGTTTCCGGTGTCTGGGATCGGGTGGAGTGGACTGCTCTGCCGGTCATGAAGGTTATCGGGAAGCAGTTCGGCCGGGATGGTCCGAAGGTGAAGGCGTTTATTGAGGGGTCGGATGGTACGGTTCTGAAGGCGGCTCTTGCCCGCGAGGGGAAGGTTGTGATTGCGCAGGATGGTTTTTCGGCGGAGCTGACGGAGGAGCATATGGTGTTTGAGGAGCGGATGCCGGAGAATGTGTTTTCGTCGCCGCTTGGTGAGGGAAGTATGGTGTATGTGGATGTTGCGCTGACGCCTGAGCTTGAGTCGGAGGGGTATGCCCGTGAGGTTATCCGCCGGATTCAGGAGATGCGCAAGCAGGCGGGTCTTGCGGTGGATGCGAAGATTGTCTGTGAGGTGGTGGTGATGGATGCCCGTGTGGCGGAGCTGGTTGTTTCCCGTAAGGATCTGATCGCTGATGAGGTGCGGGCGGCAAAGCTGGTTATTTCGGCACTGGCGGACAGTGGTGCGGTTGCTGTGCCGCTGCTTGCAACCGAGTGGGAGGTTGATTCGCTGAAGGTTGCGATCCGAATTGCGCAGGCTGCGTAATTCCTTTTTTTTTGTTTTTGCCGGGTGCGTGATGTAACTCTGCCCGATTTTCCTCCATAAAAGAAGATATGAGAGATAAATTATTCCCGCTGTCGCAGGAGGATACCCGCGATAAACAATTCAGCCAGTACGCCTAAGACCGGTGCGGATGCCCGGGTTAAGGCGGGCTGTGATCCTGCTGCCGTGTTCGCGGTTGCGGTTGCTTCTTTTTTCTTCTCTCAGGTATCCCACTCACCCGTCAACAATTTTCAGAAAAAAACGTTCCGGAGAAATCTCCTAAATCTTTTCGTGGCATTACAATCAGCTCAGTACTCACTGCCATCGTCATCACTATCCTTATTCCAGTTCAGCTCTCCGTAAACAATGCAGCCGATCAATGCGGCAGTACAGATAACATCCGTCATCCATACTCCCGGGTCGCTCATTCCAAACAGGGTAGAGTATCCGTCTCTCGTAGAAGGATTTGGGTCTTATCGCATCACGGACTCATCGCAAAACAGTTACAAAAACCGTCATACGAAAACGTGACTGTCCCCTTAGTAAAAGTGATAGAAGAAAAATACGAAGAACCGGGCCGGAGAAAGATGATGTGAAGATACCGGCCACGCGTTCATTCCAAATCCGATTACACTATTCTCGGTGCAGACATATAAAATAATGAGGTATGCTATCACGTATCATGTTGTCATAGATGAACCCCGGATGACACCAACCGGAAGAAACCTGCGAACCCTTTAATCCGTCCTACAGCGAAGAATATAGCAACGAAAACTTGGTGGAAAAAATGGATCACGGGGCAATACTCTCCTCCTCTCTGACCTACGTCAAAGAGACATGCAGGCCGGACCGCTGGTTTTACCTGTTCATCTATCTTCTGATAAACGCCGTAACACTCTGCATCGTACCGCTCTTCTCCGGCTACCTCTACCGCATCATGGAAGCAGACCCCGGCATCCCCGCAGTATCCGGCATCAAAGACCTCTTCTGCAAAGGCTGGAGGATGAACATCGCAGGAGTCATCTATGCACTTCCGGCACTCCTTATCACTGCCGCATTTTACCTTCTCATAACCGGCTTCACCCCCATCCCCTCCAACAGCCCAGAGTCTCTTGGTCCCGAAAATGCCGCCATGCTGATGGGTCTGCTCCTCGCCTTCATCGTAACCCTCCTCCTTGTCTCCCTCCTCATCTCCCTCATCTCAACACTCGGCATGGTCCGGATGACACGGAACGGAAAAATCCGCGAAGCCTTCAACCTCCGCGAAATTCTTGCATCGATCAAAACAATCGGATGGCCCGACTACGTCGCCGCAATCCTCATCCTCATCGTCTGCGCCCTGGCATTCAGCATCATCCTTGAACTCATCGCATTTGCCTTCGGAATCCTGCTCGGCACATTCGGCTCCCTGATCACCATGTTCCTCTTCCTCTGGATACTGATCATAATCCTGCTTGCCGCCGCATTCGGCGTCTTCTCTGCCCGGTACATGGCACTCGTTTACGACAACGCAAACACCACCTGACCCTCTTTTTATGAAACTGATTCACACCGCCGACCTCCATCTCGGAAAACAACTCTACGGATACAGCATCCTTACCGACCAGGAGTTCATTCTCAACCAGATCGCAGAAACCGCGGTCCGGGAACATGCCGACGGCCTCATCATCGCAGGCGACATCTTTGACACAGCCGTCGCAGGCCGTACCGCAATCGATCTGCTCAACCGGTTCCTCACCAGACTCAGAGACGAAAAGATCGCCGTCTTCATGATCAGCGGCAACCATGACTCCCCTGAACGCATCCACTACGCGAGCGACATCATGGACAGCTGCGGCATCCACATCAGCGGCATCTACGATAGTGACCGCGACATCAGAATCGTAGACCTGCACGACACCTACGGGCCGCTGCACATCTGCCTCCTCCCCTATCTCGACCCCGCCTCCGTCCGCAGCTCCGGACGCTTTCCCGCAGAACAGATCACCACCTTCGACGACGCCGTTGCCGCCGTACTTGCCGACATCCCCTTCCGACCGGACGAACGCTACGTTGCCGTCGCCCATCAGTTCATCGCCGGACTCGGCACTACTCCCTCCTCCTCCGAATCGGAACGCATCATCGTCGGCGGTATTGAGCAGGTCAACGCAAACCGCTTCACCGAGTTTGAGTACGTCGCGCTTGGTCACCTGCACAAACCGCAGAAGGTCGGCCTGCCGACCATCAGATACGCAGGCTCCCCTCTCAAATACTCCCCTTCCGAATGCGGCACCGCAAAATCCGTAACCCTTGTGGAATTCTTTGAAAAAGGAAACGTAACCATCCGGCAGATCCCCTTACACCCTCTGCATGATCTGCGGATTATCTGCGGAACCCTTGACGATCTCACAACGGACGGTGCTGTCCCCGCCCCGCATGACGATTACTTCGCCGTGCAGCTCACCGATCCCCTCCCGCCCGCAGACGCCTTGGCGCGCCTGCGGGCAGTGTACCCCAACATCATCACTCTGGAAATGATAAACGATGCCCTGCCCGCTGCCGCCGCCGCCGGTGCCCGGATGGAAGACCTGCGGAAATCCGACCGCGATCTCTTCGCCGGATTCTTTGCAGAAACTACCGGAAGAGACCTCAGCACCTTTCAGGAACAGACCGTCCTTGCCATTCTTCAGGAACTGGAGGCAGAAAAATGAAACCGGTACGTCTTGTCATGTCCGCTTTCGGGCCGTATGCGAAGGAAACGGTCATCGACTTCTCACGGTTTGGAACCTCCGGTATCTTTCTCATTACCGGCGATACCGGCGCCGGCAAAACCACTATCTTCGATGCAGTATCCTACGCACTCTATGGCGTTGCAAGCGGCAGTATCCGCGAAGCAAAAACACTCGCAAGCGACTTCGCCGCCGCAGGCACCGTCCCGCAGGTGGAACTTTCCTTTGAACACCGCGGTCAGTCCTACACCATCCGCAGAACTCCCGCATATCTAGCATCCGGAACCGAACGAAAAGCAACTGCAAGCCTTGTTCTGCCGTCCGGCACCGAAATCTCCGGGCCGAAACATGTCGGAGAAGAGATCGTTTCCCTGCTCGGCCTGGACAGCCAGCAGTTCCGGCAGGTCGCCATGCTCGCCCAGAACGACTTCCAGAAGTTCCTCTTCTGTACCAGCCGCGAACGTGCGGACATTCTCCGGAAACTCTTTGCAACCGACCGGTTCTCGGTATTACAGGAAAAGATTGCCGAACGTGCACGGGACGCTAAACTCGCCGTTGACTCTGTCAAAACCTCCTGTACCGGGTGTGCCGGACGCGTTGCTGCTGTCCCCGGAACCCGGTTCGCCGAACTCGCTGCAGAGGTCATCTCTGCAAAAGAGGGATTTTTCCGGATGGACGAGCTGCTTGAAGCTGCTGCCGTCGCCGTCTCTGAAGACCGGATGCAGGCGTCCGCGCTCAAAAGCAGTATCGTCTCTGCACAACGGCAGGCCGCCGACATCCGCACCGAGATCGAAGCCGGAAAACTGATCAATGCGGAACTGGATCGTCTTGCCGCCGCAGTTCAGCGTTCCGCCGAACTGCGGAATCAGGAGCCGGATATGATCCGGCTCGGTAAAAAACTCGAACGTTCGCAGAAGGTCCGCGAAGTTCTGCCGCTTGAAGCGCGGGCAGTTTCCTCCCGGCAGCGGTCCGCCGAAGCGGACGCTGCCTGCAAAAAAGCAGCAGAGCAGCTTGCCCGGGTACAGGAGTCGGCGGGTGCTGCCGCCGCGGCACTTGCGGAGATTCAGAGAACAACACTTTCCATCCCCCGCAAGCAGGAAGAGATCGGCAAACTCAAAAGTCTTGTTCCGCAGTTTGCGGAGTATGAGGCAGCCGCAGGTCAGATGGAGCGGGGAGAGGCGGAGCTTGCAAGAATCGAAAAGGATCTGGAAGAGCATCAGGCGGAAGCCGGAAAGGAGAAGGTGCGCCGCGACAGGCTGACGGTACGTCTGGCCGAGATAGCCGATGTTCCGGAGAGACTTGCCGGAGCAAACCACCAAAAGGATCAGATCGCCGCCCGCACCGCAGCTCTGGAGGCCGTGAAAAGATCTCTTGCTGCTTACCGGCAGACCGAGAAGGATCATGCCGCAAAGGAGATAGCCTATACCAAAGCGGCGAACGCCTGCGAGGAAGCCTCTGCAGTCTGCCGGCGGAAGGAGCGCGCCTTTTTTGACGGGCAGGCCGGGGTTCTTGCACAGTGTCTCACTGAAGGTTCCCCCTGTCCGGTCTGCGGCTCAACGCATCATCCGCATCCGGCCGGATTTTCGGCTGAAATTCCTACCGAGGCCGCACTGAATCGTGCAAAGGCAGAACTTGCCGAGCGGGAGAAAGAACGGAATGCCGCGGCTGCCGCATGTTCCGCGGCGCTTGCAACGCTGAAGTCGGAGGAGCAGCACATCGTATCTCTTGCATCGCCGCTCTTTGTGTTTTCCCGGGAACCGGGCTGGACGAAACAGCTGGACGGGCTGATTGATGCGGAAATGCGCACGACCGCTGCGCAGTACGACCGAATAACCGCCGAAATTTCGGTGCTGTTGCAACTTGCCGGGGAGAAAAAATCCCTCGAAGCGGATCTTCGGGCGATGGATGCGACTGCCCCGGCACGCGAACAGAAATCTGCCCTTCTCACCAGCCAGGCGGAGGATATTCGCAGACGCGCCGCGTATGCAAAGTCCCGTACCGAGACGCTGAAGCGTCAGCTTCCTCCCGGGTACTCCTCCTCAGCGGAGCTTGCCGGGGCGGTCCGGCGGATGGAAGAGGAGATTGCCCGGCACCGGCAACAGGAGACGGAGCTTGCCGCCGCATGCGAGGCCGCAAAGACCGCCCGGTATGATGCGGCTTCCGCCTGCACCGCAGCAGCCGGTATCCGCGATGATGCAGGGGCACAGTGCGCCGCGGATGAGGAGGCGTTTTCCCGTGCACTTGCGGAACGCGGACTTGACCGTCTGCATTTCCGCGCTGATCTCATGACCGATGAGGAGTCTGCCCGCGCTGCGAAAACGCTGGAGCAGTACCGCGAGATGCGGTCGGCGGTTACTACTGAGATAGCCCTTCTCCGCAAACGCACCGAAGGCCGCGTTGCCGCAGATGTTGCAGCTCTTACGGCGGCACTTGTCAAAACCGAGACGGAATACGCCGCACTTCAGGAGCAGGAGAAAGCAGTGGGATACCGGATTTTACAGAACACCACTGCAATATCCGAGATATCCGGGTTTCTGGAACAGTACCGGACGGCCGCTGCTGCGTATGACGAACTGGCTGATCTTGCCCGGGCGGCAAACGGTGATGCAGCGGGGTCTGCGGTGCGGATGAAGTTTGAGGAGTACGTGCAGTCTGCGTACCTCTCCCGCATTCTGGAAAAAGCAAACATCCGTCTGCACGCCATGACGGACGGCCGCTTCTCGATTGTGCAGCGCAGCAGTTCCACCGATCTCCGGAAAAAGGAGGGACTGGAGATGGATGTGATCGACTGCTATACGCAGAAACAGCGGCCCACCTCCACCCTTTCCGGCGGCGAGTCTTTCAAGGCGGCGCTCTCTCTTGCGCTCGGTCTGTCGGATGTGATCATGGAAAGTTCCGGCGGTATTGAACTTGATGCACTCTTCATTGACGAAGGGTTTGGATCGCTGGATGCGGTCTCCCTGGATCAGGCGATTGAGACGCTTGCAACACTTGCCGTGCCGAGATCCGGCAGCCGGCTTATCGGGATTATTTCGCATGTCGAGGATCTGCGGCAGCGGATTGAAAAGAAGATTCTCGTGGTGAAAAAGCCGGACGGCAGTTCTGCACAGGTTCTGGTCTGAGGGGCCTGTGATACCCCGAAAAATTTGGCAGGTTTTCTGAGATCCGGTTGAACGGCGGGACGTGGGTGGGAGAGTTTTTTCGTATCTGCCCGGTTGCCCCTTACCCGTCTGCATTTTTTCAAAAAAAAGATTACCGGGACCGGAACCCGGCAGAATCCAGCGCCGCAAACAACCGCTGCATCAGCGGATCCTCCGCCATCTCCTCCCGGCACACCAGCCGCACCGCGGACTTCTCCTTCCCGCCCAGCGGCCGGATACTCACCCGCATATCCCCAAGCACCGCAAGATCACGCTCATCCGTAATACAGACCGCATGACAGCAGTTCTTCACCAGCAGCAGCAGACCTGACAGACCGCTGAAATTCCCGGTACGAACACGGATACCCGCCTTCATCGCCGTCTCCGCAAGAACATCAAGAACTGGATCATACACCCCCGCAATCAGCACCGTCCGGTCCAGCTCCTCACGCGGCACCGTAAGCAGTGCCGGAACCTCATCTCCCGCCTCAAACCCCTCAACCCCGTGCGGAATACGGATCACCACATTCGACCGGACCCCCGTCATCTGCACACTCGCACCCCGGGACTGCGGAATCACCACATATCGATCGCCCACCCGGGCCGCCGCATGCAGACTGAACTCATCAATACCTCCCTCCGAAGAAATCGAATCGCCCAGCTGCACCTGCACAAACTCCTCCGCAGGACCGGTCCATCCCCATTTCTCCAGAAGCGCACGGACAAACACCCGCAGCACCGTCTGTGCAGAAAGCGGATACCCCGGCAGACCAAACACCGGCTTCCCCTCAATAACCCCGAACATCGCCGGCTTTGCCGGCTTCATCGCAACTCCGTGGAACAACAGCTTCCCCATCTCCGCAATCACCGACGCCGTAAAATCCTTCGTCCCCGCCGACGATCCCGCCGACACAATCGCAATATCATTTTCCGCCAGCACCCGCTCCAAAGCCCCGCGAATCAGCACCGGATTATCCACCACCGGCGGATACCGCACAACATCAACCCCGAACTCACGGAGATACGCCTCCGCCATCGTCGTATTACTCTCCACCACCTGACCTGGCTGCGGACGTTCCCCCGGCAGAATCAGCTCAGTGCCGGTCGGCAGAATCCCCACCGAAACCCGGGAAACACTCACATGCGTAATCCCGTAGGAAGCAATCGCACCCACATCAAATGGCCGGATCACCGCCCCCGCAGGAAGAATCAGCTGCCCTTTTTTAATATCCTCGCCTGCCGCACGGACATTCGTTCCCGGATTCACCGACTTCCGCACCGTAATCGTATTCGGATCCTCACCGTCAAACCAGACATCCTCAACACGGACAACCGCATCAAACTCCTTTGGAATTACATTGCCCGTATTCAGCCGGGCAAATTCCCGGAGATGAATTGGCGTCTGATCCCCCGCCCCGACCGTCTCCGACGACCGGACCGCAAAACCGTCCATAGCCGAAACCGGAACCTCCGGAACCGAATACTGCGCATACAGCGACTCAGCAAGCCGGTGACCCACTGCGTGTACCACCGGCAGACGGCGCGAAGAACTGTGCGGCGGCACACTCGTAATAATTGCAACAGCCTCATCGGCTGTAATCTGATGCAGATAACGTTTCATTGCCATAAATATACCTCCGCGACCTCTCCTGCCTCGCAGCCGTCAAGACCGGCCGGAACACGGATATACCCGTCGCTTCGTACAAGCGTATTCAAAAGACCTGACTTCCCGAGAATCGGCTCGGCCCGCCCGTCCGGAAGAATCCGGACACGCACCAGATCCTCCCGCCCCTTCTCCGACGGAAAACTCATCGAAAGCGGCGCGGAAACAACCCGCGGCGAAAAAATCTCGCCTGACATCTTCCGGAGCAGCGGTCCGGCAAACACCGTCGTGATCATATACGTAGCCGCAGGATGACCGGGAAGACCAATCACCGGTGTTGTCCCGATCGAACCGATGATCGTCGGCTTACCCGGCGCAATCGAAATTCCGTGCACGTGGACTCTGCCCAGCTCGGCGATGACGCCTGCGGTAACATCACGCTCATCCTTGGAACTCCCGCCCGAAACAATCACCAGATCACACTCCGCAGCCGCAGCCTTGAGCACCGGCAGCAGAGTCTCTGCCTCATCCGGGACAATCCCGTAAAAAACCGGAACAGCCCCTGCCGTATACAGAAACGACACAAGAAGCGTACTGTTTGCATCCCGGACCTGCCCCGGCCCCCGTTCCTCTGACGGAGCAACCAGTTCATTCCCGGTTGAAATAACTCCGACGCGTGCCCGCCGCACCACCGGCACCGGATCAACACCGAACGCCGCAAGCACACCGGCAGCCTGTGCAGTGAGTTTTGTCCCTGCCTCCAGCACCACCTCCCCCTTGGCAAAATCCTCATCGGCACGCAGCACATCCGCTCCCGGATTCACCGGCCCCTTGATCAGAACCATGTCTCCTGCAAGCTCCGTACTCTCCTGCATCACCACCGCATCCGCTCCCTCCGGCATTACCCCGCCGGTCGGAATGTACTTCGTTGTCTTCTCCTCAAGAGTTCCCGATGCATTCTGCCCCATCAAAATTCTGCCCGTCAGCCGCAGCAGCTTCGGCTTCTGCTCCGCAGCGCCCAGCGTATCCACGGACCGGACCGCATACCCGTCCTTCACCGAACGATGAAACCCCGGAATATTTTCTGGAGACAAAATTCTGCGCGCCAAAACCCTGCCGGACGATTCCGCAAGCGGCACCAGTTCCTCCGGCAGAGGTTTTGCCAGATCCAGCAGGATCTTCTCCGCCTCCGCAGAAGACACCAGTTGTAAAAATTTCATAGCGCCGCCCCGTACGTGATCCCGGAGACGCTGTACTCTGTCCGTCTCCCTGTGGCTTCACCTATCATATGTAACAACATGGTTGACAAAATAAATAATGATTAGTATTCCGGGGTATTGAACAAGGTTAATTTAATCAAATTGACTTTCTCCAAAAGATTAGATACCCTTATTATGCCAAATCCGCATATGGTAAGTTCATGAAACGTGTATCCGGACTGATACTCCTGACTCTGGCAGTACTCGCAGCCGTTATCTGCGCTGCCGGCTGTATCGGCGCTCCCGCTGTGGAGGAAAACAAAACACTCCTGATCTATGCAGGAGCAGGACTCAAAGGCCCTATGGCCGAGATCGGCACCGTCTTCGGCGAAAAGAACGGTGTCACCGTTGACCTGACCTACGGCGGCTCCGGTGTTCTCATCTCCCAGATGGAAACCTCGCATCTTGGCGACGCCTTCATCCCCGGCGGTCAGCCTGACTACCAGAACGCCGTAAAGAAAGGCCTGGTCTCCAACGACTCACAACGTGTTGCCTACCACGTCCCTATCATCGCCGTACAGAAAGGCAACCCCCTCGGCATTCAGAGCATTACTGACCTCGCAAAGCCGGGAGTCCGGGTTGCCCTGGGCGACGTCAACGCAACCGCGATTGGCAAAGCCGGTGTGAAAATCTTTGACAAGTACGGCGTTGCCGCAGAAATCGAAAAAAACGTCGTGCTCCGCGGTGCCACCATCAATGAAGTAGTAACCGCAATGTCCACCGGAAACGCAGACGCCGCACTCCTCACCATGGACAACGCAAAAGGTGACCGGTTCGACTTAATCGAAATTCCGGTAACCGACAACTCCATCCTGATTGCACCAATCGGCGTTACCACGTTTACCACACAGCCCGACCTTGCCCAGAAGTTCGCGGACTTTGTTGCCTCCGCCGAAGGAAAAGCAATCTTTGAGAAGTACGGTTTCCCTGCATACCCGAACGAGAAGTACACAAACTGAGGTCTGCTGCATGGAAGACAGTTTCACGATCAACGCAATCGGTCATCTCAGGACTCCCTATACCGACATGATGCAGACACCGGTACAGAGCCTCTGCTCCGCCGCTCAGGGTACCGTTGAAGTAAAACCCGAGTATGCCTGCGGTCTCGATCAGATTGAGACCTTCTCGCATCTGATGCTCTTCGTCAGACTTGACCGTGCCCCCGCAGAACTGCTCGCGGAAAAGCCGATGGTGGACGGCGGTGCATCGCATGGTATTTTTGCAACCCGTCACATGTCAAGGCCGAACAAAATCGGATTCTCCGTGGTGCGGCTCTTGGCACGCAAAGGCAATCTGCTGCTGATTGAAGGCGTTGACCTTCTGGACAACACGCCGGTACTTGACATCAAACCCTACATCCCGGCGTTTGATGCAGTGCCCGACGCTTCGTCCGGCTGGCTGACCGAGACGCATCTGGCAAACATCGCCGAGAAGAGCAAAAACCTCTCGTAAACCATGCGGAAAACTCCCTCCTTTTTTCAGGTACTCTGTCTTGCCCTGACTACCGCTGCGGTCATACTCCTCCTTGTCGTCTTCGGCGGTCTGGTGATCTTTCCGACACCCGAAGCCCTTTTCGCCGCACTGACCTCAGATGAGATCTGGTTTGCAGTACAGCTGTCACTCATAACGGCGGTCATCTCCACGCTGTGCTGCGTGGTCGCCGCCGTTCCGGTTGCGTATGTGATGACGCGCAAACCCTTTGCCGGAAAACGGTGGGTCAACATTCTTCTGAATCTTCCGTTGTCGCTTCCGCCGCTGGTGGCAGGTGTTGCCCTGCTCATCTTTCTTTCGCCGGTCACCTCGCCTGTCGGACAGCTTCTGTCCGGGTTCGGCATTTTCATTGTGTACACACCGGTCGCGATTGTGATCGCCCAGTTCTTTGTAAATCTCCCCTACATGATCCGGATTGCCCGGTCTGCGTTTGCCATGATCAGCCCCCGGTATGAACATGTGGCGCGGACCCTCGGCTGTTCTGAGTGGCGGGCGTTTTCGCAGGTGACCCTGCCGATGGCCAAGAGTGGTCTTGCGGCAGGCGTTGTTA
The DNA here is from genome assembly GCF_026891935.1 of Methanocorpusculum vombati. Lineage (NCBI taxonomy): Archaea > Methanobacteriati > Methanobacteriota > Methanomicrobia > Methanomicrobiales > Methanocorpusculaceae > Methanocorpusculum > Methanocorpusculum vombati. Next base: position 116,419 of record NZ_JAPTGC010000005.1, read on the forward strand.
TCACCTGGTCAAAGGCGATGGGGGAGTTTGGTGCGGTGCTGATGCTTGCGGGAGCGATTGCGATGAAGACCGAGACACTGCCGATTGCCCTGTTCCTGAATATGTCCACCGGTGATCTGGATATGGCGATTGCCGCATCGCTGATCCTTCTGGTGATCTCGGGAGTGACGCTTCTGATCGTGGAGTATGCCGGTGACGGCCGGGGTGCGGTCTATGCTTGAAATATCCTCCCTTTCCCTGACGCTTGGCGGGTTCCGGTTCACCGATCTCAGTGTCTCGGTTGCAGACGGGGAGTACTGTATTATTCTCGGACCTACGGGTGCGGGAAAGACCATTCTTCTGGAAACGATTGCCGGGATTCATCGTCCCGATACAGGGCGGATCGTTCTGGACGGTACCGACATCACCGATGCCCCGCCGGAACGGCGGGGTATCGGCATGGTCTATCAGGATTACATGCTCTTTCCCCACATGACAGTCCGGGAGAACATCGGGTTCGGTCTCCGGCAGCGCGGTGTACCCAAAGAGGAACGGGATACCGCTGCCGGATCGATTGCAGAAACGCTCGGTATTGCCCATCTGCTGGACCGCTATCCGGCAACACTTTCCGGCGGCGAACAGCAGCGGACGGCAATTGCGCGGGCACTGGTGCTCCGTCCCCGCGTGCTTCTGCTGGACGAACCGTTGTCGGCACTGGATACCGTGACGCGGGACCGGCTGCGGCGGGAGATCAAGGAGATCCATGCACGAACCGGCATCACAATTCTGCACATCACCCATCACTTCGAGGACATCTATGCACTTGCCGACCGCGTGGTGGTGATGAAGGACGGAGCGGTTGCGCAGGAGGGAACGCCGGAGACCATTCTCCGCAAACCCGCCTCGGACTTTATTGCAAACTTTACCGGAATGGAGAATCTCTTTTCCGGAACAGCAGTCTCCGGCGGGCCCGGGACTGCGGAAATTACGGTCGGGGCGGTAAAACTCTTCGCCGCAACGGATCTTTCCGGGCCGGTGCGGGTCGGTATCCGGCCTGAGGATCTGATCCTCTCGGCCGCACCGCTGGACTCCTCGGCCCGGAACTCGCTGCCCGGCGTTGTTGCCGGAGTTGCGGAGAACGGCATCTACTCAAAGATCCTGGTGGAATGCGGGGGCGGAATGGTACTGACTGCGGCACTGACGCGGCAGAGTGTGGAACGGCTGAAACTCTGCTGCGGTGCAGAGGTCTGGGTAACGTTCAAAGCGACAGCAGTACATGTGTTCCGGTAACGGGATACACGAAGATGAAAGAAAAATGAGGGGGTTTAGTCAGTGCCGATCATGACTTCGCTTGCCTTGACGATTGCATAGGCTTCTTTGCCGACTGCAAGGCCGAGGTTCTGTGCGGAGGTTTTGGTGATGATGGAGGTGATCTGCTGTCCGCCTGCGATCTCAAGGACAACTTCGGTGTTGACTGCGCCTTCTGTGAGCTTTACAATCTTTCCTTTCAGCTGGTTTCTTGCGCTAATCTTCATTTTTTATCACTTATCATATAGGGCTGCGTTCGATATAAACACGTGCGTTTACGGCAATTAATTGATTTGTTTTCAATTTAGTAATAGTTAATTTATTGTTTTTTAGGTTAATTTTTTGTGAAACGATCATCCGAACGTGCCGCTTCGATGTCATCCAGCTTCCCTTCAAACCAGCCGTACCGTTCCTGCGGGTACGCATCAAACGGCGGCACATAGGGTTTGATGTCAAGCACGGGTGTTCCGTCGAGGATATCCACTTCCCCGATCTCCAGCACATTGCCCTTTCGTCCCAGCAGTTTTACGACAGAGAGTCCTATCTGGTTCGGGCGGCGGGGTACACGGGTTGCAAATACTCCGTGCGTTGTGGTATCCAGGAACGGTGTTGCGGTCAGGGAGAATCCTTCGCTTTTGTGCAGCTGATAAATCAGGATGAGGCGGGTAAACCCTTCAATGCCGGTCAGGCCGTCGGCAAGCTCCGGCTGGACCTCAAGTGTTCCGATAAAGGATTTTGCGGCAGGCGGCTGAATGGGCATTCCGGCAAGGCTCGTATGCGGAGAGTGGATGATGCCGACCGGCTGATAGGTTACAGGTTCCATGAGGAAGTATATTGGTTTACTTTTGAGAAGAGTTATGCGGTTTTGCTCGGCGTTGCATCTAAATTCATTTATTGCCTATGAATGATCGTCATTGATCGAATTTCAGCCCGCGGAACATACGGAAGCAAAAACATCACATCAGAAATAAAGGTGCAACGCTTGTTTTGCTTCACTGCCGGTACCCGGCCGGAACCGCCTGTTCGCGGGAAAATGTATCTCCGTCCCAGACATACACAACCGCGGGGACATCTCCCTTCAAAAACTCGCGGGTACGCCGGTCATGGTCGCGTCGTACGAACCGGATTTTTTCCCGCGAAAACTTTTCTATCAGCGCTTCGTGAAACGCGATCTCCTGTTCGAGGTAGGCGGTCTCGTAGGCAATGACGTCTTCTGCGGTCTGGGCAATTTCTTCCGGAGGGATGACCGTGTCATACTCTCCGTGTTCGTCTAAGCCGCTGATCTGCCGCCAGTCCACATGGCCGCGGCTGTCGGGTTCGCGGTGAAGCATGTAGGGATAGATCCGGCAGATGGAAAACCGGTCTGCATAGATCGTACACTTCCTCTCTTCCGAGAGGAACACGCAGTCCCCGTTTTGTTTCGTCCGCAGGGCAAAGCCTGATACATAGAAGTTGCCAAAAGAGTCGGAGTAGGGAAAGTCCGGTGCGGGCATCAGCATCTCCGGGTCAAACTCCCGCAGCCGTGCCGCATCTGCGGACAGCAGAAACACATGGCCGTTGAACGCACGGGTGCAGCAGCGCCCGCAGCAGGTACAGGAAAATCCCACCTCGGCAATGATCTCCTCCAGTTTTTCTTTGGGATACGCCTGAAGGGCGGCAAGTTCGGTGCGGAGTGCGGCAAGTTCGGCATCGGGACTAACGGACATGACTGGGAATATACTTGGACGCAAAGGGATATGAGCGTGATCGCTGTACTGTCCCGGCTGACGGGCGGCAGGGCACAAGACCGCCGCCATGCATAACAAAAAAAGATTATGCCTGCATTGCCGCAACATCGGCAAGGAAGCACTCGATCACATCACGCGTCACGTGCGGCATAATCACAAACCGCAGATGACCTGCACGCGTGTGTGACACCGTCCAGCCCGCAGGCGCATCCCCACCGGTAAACGCCGCCACATTCATGATCGGATCCACCACCCGGCAATAGCCGCATGCCTCCATCCCGGCAACCAGCCTGCGGGTATTCTCCATACATCCCGCAACAAGTGCACGGAATCCCTCGCGGCCCAGATGTTTTATCACCGCATACGCTCCCGCAACGTCCGCCCCCGGCCGTGTTCCGGCCAGCGTGCACTGCTTCTTCACCGTCAGATACGGCGTGTCCACATTCAGGCAGCCGAACACCTCCGGATCCCGAAGCAGCAGCGACCCGCAGGGAATCGTTGCAAGCCCCATCTTATGGGGATCCAGTGAGATTGAATCAACACCCGGCACCGCAAAATCAAACAGCGGAGGATTTTCCAGGAACGGAATCACAAACCCACCGAACGCCGCATCCACGTGACAGAAACAGTCCTGTTCTTCGGCAATCCGGGCAACCGCGGGAACATCATCGATCATCCCGTACTCCGTCGTTCCCGCAACCGCAGCAACCGCGATGGTGTTTTTGTCCACCATCTCCGCCATCTTCTCCGTATCCACCGTATAGTTCGTACCGTAGGGCACAATCCGCATCTCAAGCCCCAGCATATCACACGTCTTGTCAAACGAAAAGTGTGCGGACGCAGGAACTACAATATTCGGTTTCTTCGCCTCCGGTTTCAGTTTCTTTGCAATCCGGATCGCCTGAAGATTCGACTCCGTACCGCCCGATGTTGAGTAGCCTCCCGCATCCGGCAGATGCATCAGTTCCCCGAGGGAATGAATCAGCAGATCCTCAACCTTCGTCGTCCCCGGATACAGACCCGGATCGCCCAGATTTGTTGCGCTAAACATCTCGTGCACCGCAACCGCAATCGGATGCGGAATTGTACACATGGAACTGAGGATATGATCATGATGCAAATCCTCAGCCCGTAAACCGGCGAGGAAGGAGAGAACCTCCTCCCTGCTGCACCCTTTATCCTCCATAAGGCACTCCCTCAAAAAAATTGAATGATTTCCGAATTAGTTTTTCTTAAATGCCATATTCAGCAGAATCTGGCGTTCGGTCTTTGCAACCGTCTCGCGAATCTTCGGGATTGCGTCAATGTTTGAAGAAACACTGGAGATTCCCTGGTTCACGAGCCATTTCACAAACATCGGGTCCGAACCTGCCTGACCGCAGATGGAACACTCCACGCCCGCCTCGCGGCACTGCTCAATACAGTGCTTAATCAGACGCATAACCGCCGGGTGTTCCGGCTCGTACATGTCGCCGATCATACCGTTGTTGCGGTCAACCGCAAGCGTGTACTGGATCAGATCGTTTGTTCCAAAGGAACAGAACTTGATGCCTGCCTTGATGAACTCATCAATGATAATGGCGGATGCCGGAATCTCGACCATGATACCAAGGACGCGTTTGTCCACGTCAATACCCCAGGAGCGGAACGCCTCTTTTGCTGCGAGGAACTCGCGGGGATGCTGCACCAGCGGGAACATGATGCCGAGGTTGTCGTATCCTGCTTCCCAGAGACGTTTGAAACACTCTGCCTGCATTTTGAACTGCGCCATCTGGCGGAGGTCGCGGCGGAGACCCCGGAATCCGAGCATCGGGTTGTGTTCGTGCGGTTCATCCTCGCCGCCGGCCATGTTCAGGAACTCATCGGTCGGCGAATCGATCGTGCGTACCCAGACCGGTTTGCCGCGGAATGCGTCAAGTACTGTCCTGATACCGTTGTACAGCTCGGTGATGAACTCCTCTTCCTTCCCGTTCTTAATGTACCAGCTTGGTGTCTTGTTCATGCCGATAATCAGGTGCTCGATTCTGAGCAGACCGACACCGTCCGCGCCGGTTGCCGCAGCACGTGCTGCTGCTTCGGGCATTGATACGTTGACCTTCACCGAGGTTGCGGTGATTATGGGAGCTGCTGCTGCGACCGGCACAGCTGCGGCGGCGGCTGCCGCAGGTGCTGCGGTCTCCAGTTTTCCGTCGTAGATCAGACCCTTCTCACCGTCGATGGTAACGATCTGTCCCTCTTTGAGGAGGGAGGTTGCCTTCTTCGTTCCGACGACCGCGGGTGTTCCCAGTTCACGCGATACAATTGCCGCATGGCAGGTCATACCGCCTTCGTCGGTGATGATGCCGACAACTTTGCGCATGGCAGGAACCATGTCCGGGTTGGTCATCGGCGAGACCATGATGTCGCCTTCTTTCACGCGGGAGGTGTCCTTTGCATCGGTGACGATTACGACCGGACCGGAGGCAACGCCGGGCGATGCGCCGTATCCCTGAAGAATAATTTCGCTGTCTGCTGCAGATTCAGCGGATTTTCCGGAAGCGGAAGCAACGGAGTTTTTCTGAATCGTGGTGATCGGGCGGGACTGGAGAATATAGATGGTGTTGCCCACCATTCCCCATTCCATATCCTGCGGAACTTTGTAGTGTTCCTCGGAGATTACGGCAAACTCGGCGAGTTTTGCAACCTCGACGTCAGAGAGGACCTGCACATTCTGGCGGTTTTCCGGTACGGCAACGGTCTTTGTTCCTTTGTTGCCGTCCGGAATAATCTCGACGGATTTGTTGGCAACGGTCTTTGTGGTGATCCGTTTGTTTTTGCGGTCATAGACATAGTTGTCCGGTGACACGGTGCCGGACACGATTGCCTCGCCCAGACCCCATGACCCTTCGATGATGACAGTCGCCGCTCCGGAGATGGGATGGGAGGAGAACATCACACCGGCTTTTTCCGAGAACACCAGCTGCTGGACAACCACTGCAATATTGACCGTGCGGTCATCAAAACCCTGTTTTGCACGGTAGTAGATGGCACGTCCTCCATAGAGGGAGGCCCAGCAGTCCTGCACGGACTGTAAGAGATCGGCCTCGCCGAGGATATTCAGGTAGGTGTCCTGCTGACCGGCGAAGGATGCATCCGGCAGATCCTCTGCGGTTGCGCTGGACCGGACGGCAACGACGGTATCTGATCCCATCTTCTGGTAGGAGGCGATGATTTCTTTTTTGATTGCCTCGGGCATTGCTGCCGAGCTTACCATTGCCTTTACTTTATCTGCGGTGGCGTTGAGGGCATCGTTGTCATCAACGTCAAGTTTTTCCAGAATATCGAAGATGGAGTCTTCCAGTTTTGTCAGCTGTAAAAATCTGCGGAAAGCCTGGGCGGTCACGACAAAACCCTGCGGAACAGGGAGACCAATGGAGGTCATTTCACCAAGAGAGGCGCCTTTCCCTCCGACGGAGGGAATATCATCTTTACGGATTTCGTTGAGCCAGAGGATATTGGGTGATTTGTCCATAGACACTCGGTATAACATTGGTCCCCGGCAACAATAATAGATTGTGTTGGACGGCAGGGGGACGGGCTGTGTTCTTCCGGGTTGGGCAACACTATTACCGAGTAAGAACAAATAGATACGGGATTATTCGTGAGCTTCAAAGTACTTGTGAGCGACCCCCTCGCAAAAGAAGGAGTCGATATTTTAAAGGGATTTTGTGATGTTGAGGAAAAAGCAGATCTGTCCGAGGATGAACTCGTCAAGATCATCGGCGAGTACGATGCACTGATTGTCCGGTCCGGGACGCAGGTCACTGCACGCATCATCGAGGCGGCCGATAAGATGAAGTACATCGGTCGTGCCGGTGTCGGTGTGGACAACATCGACTGTGATGCGGCTACGAAGAAAGGCATCATTGTTTCCAATGCTCCCGAAGGCAATACGCTCGCGGCAACGGAACACACCATCGCCATGATGATGGCGCTTGCGCGTAACATTCCGCAGGCGACTGCGTCCCTGAAGAAGGGCGAGTGGAAGCGTTCCAAGTTTATGGGCAACGAGATGAACGGCAAGGTGCTTGGTGTGGTCGGATTCGGCAGAATCGGCCGCGAGGTTTCCAAGCGTGCCCAGGCACTGCAGATGACGGTCATCGCCTATGATCCGTTCATTCCGGCTGAGGTCGGGGCTGCGATGGGTGTTGAGATGATGAGCGTGGCCGAGCTGTTTACGAAGGCTGATGTGATTACGGTGCATACGCCGCTGATTCCGTCCACGACGCATCTGATCAACAAGGAGTCGATTGCGACCATGAAGGACGGTGTCCGGCTGATCAACTGTGCCCGCGGCGGTATCATTGATGAGGCGGCTCTCTATGAGGCAATCACTTCCGGGAAGGTTGCGGGTGCTGCGCTTGATGTGTTTGAGCAGGAGCCGCCGACCGATTCTCCGCTTCTTTCCCTCGATAAGGTTATCGTGACTCCGCATCTTGGTGCAAGTACGGTTGAGGCGCAGAAGAATGTGGCAATTTCGGTTGCCCAGCAGTGTATCGAGGTGCTGAAGGGCGGGTCTGCCAGAAATGCGGTGAACGCGCCGCTGGTTGCTCCGGAGCTCCGCCCGAAGCTTGAGCCGTTTGCGCTTCTGACCGAGAAGATGGGCAGTCTTGCGGCACAGCTCGCAGACGGTGCGATTACCGAGGTTGAGTTTGCCTATCTCGGTGAGGTTGCCGAGATGAAGCAGAACCTGAAGTACCCGACCCGTATGGGTCTGAAGGGTCTGCTGGACAAGGCGCTGCACGAGCCGGCAAATCTTGTGAATGCGGAGTTTATTGCGCAGCAGCGCGGTATGACTGTTGTGGAGAAGACGTCTGCGGATGCGGGCGACTATAAATCGCTCGTGACGCTGACGTTTAAGACCGCAAAGGGTACGCAGACGATCTCCGGTATTATTACCCGTGTTGGTCCCCGCATTACTTCTATCAACGGCTACTTCATGGATCTTGTGCCGAAGGGCAACGTGATTGTTGCCGATCACATTAACCGTCCGGGCGTTGTCGGGCCGGTGTGTGTTCTGCTCGGGAGGTACAATATTAATATCTCGAATATGCAGGTCGGGAAGGTGGATGTCGGGTCTGAGTCGCTGATGATTCTTGCTGTGGATGATGTTGTTCCTGCGCATGTGATGCAGGAGGTCGCCGGAAGCGACGGTATCATTTCGGCAAAGTTCATGCAGCTGTAATCAGGCGGTGTTGCGGGACACATTTTTTGTGTCCTTTTTTTCTTTTTTTGTGTGTCGGTGGTCTGTGCATTTTTTCTTCGATGGGTTTAATACTGTCATAACGAAACGTTGTAACTACGAGTGATCGCTGTTCTATGATAGTTGTGCGAGAGGAGTGTCCGGCTCTATGAAATTTGGTACGCTTGCTGATGTGGAAACCCGTGGTAAGACGGTTCTTGTCCGTGTTGATCTGAATTCGCCGATTGATCCGTCCACGAGTATGATTCTTGATGATAAGCGGTTCCGCGAGCATGTTCCGACGATTCAGGCGCTGGAGGAGTCCCGGGTTGTTGTTCTTGCGCATCAGAGCCGGCCGGGGAAGAAGGATTTTACGACGCTGGAGGCGCATGCCGACCGGCTGGAGCGTCTGCTCGGGATGCCGGTTACGTATGTGGATGATATCTTCGGCCGCTGTGCGAAGGAGGCGGTGCGTAAGTCGCATCCGGGCGATGTGCTTCTTTTGGAGAATGTCCGGTTCAGTGCTGAGGAGAATCTTACGATGAAGCCGGAGGATGCACGGAATACGCATCTGGTGCGAAAGCTTGCGTCCATGGCGGATCTTTTTGTGAATGATGCGTTTGGGACGGCGCATCGTTCGCAGCCGACGATCACGGGTCTGCCGTTTGCGATGCGCACCGTTGCGGGACTTTTGATGGAGAAGGAGGTTAAAAATCTCTCCCGCGTGTTTACGTCCGCACCAAAGCCGGTGACGTTTGTTCTCGGCGGGACGAAGGTGGATGATTCTCTTTCGGTTGCGGGTCATGTTCTGGCGAATGGTACGGCAGACCGGGTGGCGATCATCGGGGTTGTGGCGAATGTTTTCTATCTTGCGATGGGTATTGATATCGGGGCGCCGTCTGCGGGTCTGATTAAGACTCTGGGGTATGAGGGTGAGGTTGCCAGGGCACGGGCGATTCTTGATGCGTATCCGGATAAGGTGATTCTGCCTGAGTGTGTGGCGGTTAAGCAGAATGAGGAGCGCCGCGAGTATGCGGTTGCGGAGACGCCTGCGGATTGTCCGATTCTTGATATGGGCAGTGAGTCTATTGAGGTCTTTTCCAAACTTCTCCGCGAGTCGGGGACGGTTGTTTTCAACGGTCCGGCAGGGATGTTTGAGGAGCGGGATTTTGCGACCGGTACGTACGAGCTTTTGCATGCGGCGGCGAAGGCGGAGTTTTCCGTCTGCGGCGGGGGTCATACGGCGGCGGTTATTGAGCAGCTTGGTCTTGAGCCGATGTACTCGCATCTGTCTACCGGCGGGGGTGCGTGTATTGAGTTCCTGACGGGGAAGAAGCTGCCGGCCCTTGATGCTCTGGAGAGGTCCTGGGAGTTGTTCGGCTGCCGGAACTGATTTTTTTCTTTTTTTTAGAGGAAACCTCTATTACGGATCAGCGATCATTTCTCTTCATGGAAACAAAAGAGGTCAAACATGTTGATGTATGGTCTGCCGCAAAACTGTGTGCGGCGATCAGTCTGGTTCTCACGCTGATTGCGGGAATCATTTCTGGTATTGTTGCGGCTTTGGGTATTGCAGTTTATACCGCAGCGCCGACTGCTGCGATGGTTGCGGGAGGGGTTCTCGGGATTGTTCTCGGTATTCTTGTGACTGCTGTTGTGGGTATGATTGTTGGTTTTATCTCCGGCGCAATCTCGGCATTCATTTACAATCTTGCGGCGGGAGTTTTCGGCGGTCTCAGGATCGATCTGGAATAATTTTTTTTAAAATCCGGTGACGGATTTACAAAAAACGAACAATCTTTTTTTTTGATTTCCCGGGCATTGTCATGTCAGGGAATCCGGTGATGCGTCAGTTCGGTATAGATCCGTCCTGCTTCGGGAGAGAGTGAGTACTGGTGTCCGTTTCGTTTTTTGTGTACGGTAAGGATTTTTCTGTCTATATTGACGAGGTGCCAGTAGATGGTGTCGGGTGATTTTTTCAGGGCTTCGGCGATCTGGTGGCGGGTGAGATGCGGGTGCCGGGAGAGCAGTGCAAGAATTTCCCGCGTCTGCGGGTTTTCCAGTGCGGCGCGAACCAGAATTTCGGGCGGGGAGAGGGCATCCTGTTTGAGGTAGTAGCCGGTGCCGTTCGGTACGTCGATGGTTTCCACTTTGTTCTCGTTCATCAGCCGGTAGAGCTGGTATGCCACGGCACCGCGTGATTTCTGAATGCCGGTAACGATCTGCTGCTGGCGGCTTCCGGGGTGTTCTTTGAGGTACTGGAGAATTTTTGCGGTGGTGGATGCCGGATCTTGTTCCGGAGAGTTTCTCCGGCTGAAGATGATGAAGAAGCAGAGGCCGAGGAGAGAACTTGCAATCGGAAAGATAGCCTTCCCGACAAATTCTCCATATGGTGTCTTATCAAAAAAATGACCGATATGTATGAACATGAGGTCTTTCCAATAGACCAGGTTCAGCCATCCGGTAATCTCTTGTATTTCCGTTCCGTCGTAAATTGGGACTATGTCATAGTCCGCTGGAATAATTTCATATTCCTCGAATGAATAAGACTCACTTGGAAGCTGAACTGCGTTTACGATTCCAGTCCCATAAATAAGTACAACTATGCACAATATCACTAGTCGTACCTTTTTTGAGAGCGAGGAATTATACTGCATTGATAGTTAGTGAGAAGGCTTCACTTCCATTTACATTATTCCCGGTAATTTTAAAAGTCCACGTTCCTCTTTGAATAGGATCTCGTTTGAGGATTACTGGGATTTTATTGTCATTTTGTCCATCAAATTCATCGTAGTATGATCCAAGGGCTTGATCTGCTGGTGTGTATATTTTTAGACTCAGATCATTTGCAGTACCTGATGTCCACTCAAAATGAACTTCGAGTTTACTTTTCCCTGATGGGACCGAGTAGGTATATACACATGTCTCACCCTGCCGGATCGTTCCGGTAATCGGTGCAGCTTTTGGTGTACTATACTCATCTAACGGAACAACGATATAGTTTTTCTCCGTCTCCGGAAGGTCAACCGCTCCTGCCGGGACAGTACAGAGCGCAAGCAGCAGCACCGCACATAACATACTAATTTTCTATTTCATACACTCAATCTATCTGTAATTTCCTCAGATATAAGCACATTGAGCATTTCATCCAATGCTCTTTTTCGGGCATTGGATGAAATGCTCAATCTCCTTATAACCGATGCGTGACCAGTATCATGCGTGGTGTTCCGGAGATTATCGTAACACCGCAATTCTGGAAAAACAGATCGCAGCCCTGTAGGCGCACTGACTCCGATGCCGTGATGTGAACTGTTTTTCAGGGTGGCAAATTATGTTTGAGTAGGTAGGGTTAGTAATCCCTCCAAATCATTCATAATTTTTACCTTACGATCATCATGAATTGATTTACCTCTGGAGATGATTTCGATGAAAATTAGTTATTTGGCATTATCAGTATCTTTTATTCTATTAATTGGTATTTTCGCGAGTGGATGTATTGGTATTTCCGATCCCTCTCCTGTAGATATAGGAACACCGACACCATCCGAACCTTCTCCGATACCTACTCCAACACCTGAAATTGTTCCATCCATTGAAGACGTTCCCTTTTATATCCCGGGGTATACCACCATCTTACCCGCAATGAACCCTGAGAGTAACGAGTTTCTTGCAGAGTATGGACCGGTTACTGTACCACTTGGGATTAAACAGTCAGGTAGATACGCTTTTCTGGAATTTGACAACCCCATTCCAGATCGCGGCGCAGAAGTTGTACAGCTGACATTTCTGGTATATGGAAATGAGTACACCCGCATTCTGAAAAATATGCACATCAGTGGCGGAAAACCTGATGTTTACAGTTACTTGGGACGCATCAACAAAAGCGATGAATCATCTGAGTTTTTCATCCATCTTGGTCCCGGTAACAAACTGACCGTAGATTTCCCATGGAGATACACTTGGATTCAATGCGACACGGTTCAGAACAATGAGTTTGCATCAGCCACAGACAATCCTCTCCATCTTGCATACTCCGCATCGGATGTTCTTCCCGTGGTCGATCCTGCCACAGTTTCAGAAGAACTCAAATCCAAGTACGACAACAACGATCTTTCTCTCTATCAGATCAACAAATCTGACATAAGTGAGTATGATGAAGTTCGAACACTTGGAGAGGATGACTACCTCAGGATCCCGGAACTTCGTATCTTGGTGGAAAATGAACTCAACCATGTTGAAATAAACCGGGTAAAAGTGAGTTACGACACCTTTGTGGATCGTGCGTTTCCGGAGTATATCAGCCCGCATAAAATCTATGAGATTGGCGGAAAGTACTATCACATTATCTGATTTTACCATCTTTCTTTTTAATTGTATCCGGAAATCCAGAGATATGTTTTGTATATTCCATTTTTTCACTGTAGAATGACAGTGTTTGTCTTCTCATCAGGTAAACACATTGAACCATTCGCCCAACTGCACTCTTCGTGGCATTGGATGAAATGCTCAATCTATTCATAGTAGATGCATGACCAGTATTAAGTGAGAGAATTTCTATCAACCCTTTTTTCTGCCCACTCATCACTAACTCACCACAATTTCCAGAAGAAACTACAAAGTACTTTCGTCACATCACACACCACGAAAGACGCAACCACCTGTAACCGACATATCGGTTACAAAAACACCCTCAAAAACCAATCAAAAACGAAAAATTCCAAGAATACAAAGAAAATCACAAAAATTGTAACCTCTGTAACCGCAAAAACAGTACTCTGTACAAAAACAAAACAAAAAACCAGAACAGAATACCAAACCCGCGGTTACAAAAATAAAAAACAAACCAACAAAAACGGACGAATTTGTAACCGCACCTATCGGTTACAAAAACACAAAAAAAAAGAAAAACGCTCACTCACCGTGCACGGCACGCCCGCGTAACCGAACTCCCCGCCATAAACAGATCCTGCTGCGTCAGCACAACCCGCTCCGCACCCGCATCAATCGTCAACATCCCATCCGCCGTAATCTCCCCGATCACCTCATACGGCAACCCGCTCTCCCTCAGGACACCTTCATCCGAAACTGTCACCAAAAACCTCCCGTACGTCTCCGAAAACAACTTCGTCAGCACATCCCCCTCAATCGTCACCCGTGCCTGCGCCGCAAGATTCACCAGCGCATACAACAAACCGCCCCGCGTAATCGCCATCGACCCGCTCACCTGCGCCCTCTCCACCAGATCCCGGACAACCGGCAGCGCCGCAACACTCCCCACCTCAGGAGCCGCACCACCGCAGCCGGTCACTGCATCCAGAACCGAACCGCCAAACTCCGGCATCGTCTCCCCCACAACCGCAATACTGTCTCCCACATCCGGCCACTCCCAGCCGATCAGATCCCCCTTCCCAAACATCGCAACAACCGGCGTCGGCTTAATACCCGTACCGCACACCTCCGACTCATTATACAGCGAAACATTCCCGCCCACCACCGGAACACCCAGCGCACGGCACATATCGCCCATACCCTTCACCGTCTCCGAAACCTGCCACATAACCTCCGGACTCTCCGGCGACCCGAAGTTCAGATTATCCAGAACACAGATTGGCACACCCCCCACCGACGCAATATGGCACGCAAGCTCCAGCACCGCATTCGCCGCACCCGCATACGGACTCAGAAACGTATGCCGGGCATTACACCCGCACGCAAGCGACAACCCCATCCCGTCCATCTCCAGCACCGAATAAAACGGTGTCATCGCATACGTTCTCCCCTGCGCCTGCGCATTAAACTGTGCGGCATGCATACTATTATCCGCAAGATCCGGATGCGACAAAACCGCAAGCGCAAGCTCCCGCAGCGACCCCTCCGGCCGGACAAACTCCCGCACCGCCGCATACGGCCTTACCGGAAACTCCCGCTCCGGCGCACCACCGGCCAGCAGCCGAATCGGCAGATCACACACAACCTCCCCGCCGAACTCAACCACATACCGATCATTGCCCGTAGTCTCCCCCACCACCGCACACGAAAGATCATACTTCGCACATACCTCCAGAGCCTCCGCCACCTTATCCGGATGAATCTCCGCCAGCATCCGCTCCTGCGACTCCGACAACAAAATCTCCGTAACACTCATCTCCGTATCACCAAGCGGCACCGCATCCGCAAAAATCCGCGCCCCCACATCCACACACATCTCCGACGACGCACCACAAAGACCGGCCGCCCCCAGATCACGGCACGCAAGAATTGTCTTCCTCTCAAACAACTCCAGCGTCGCCGCAATCAGACGAGCCTCAATATCCGGATGCCCGTCAACACACGTCGTCGCAGCACCTCCCTCTCCCGCATCCTTTGCAATATCACCGGACGCAAACGCCGCACCGCCAAGACCATCCCGTCCCGTCTTTGCACCAAACAGAATCAGCTTCCATCCCGTCTTAAACGCCTTCCCGAACATAAACCGGTTCGGCTTCATCAGCCCAAAACACACCACATTAATCAGAGGATTCCCCGAAAAACTCTCATCAAACATCTGATACCCCGAAAGCGCCGGAACATTAATCGTATTACTATAATCCGCAGCCCCCGCAGTAGCATTCCGGATCAGCCACCGCGTCTTCTCCTCCGCAAGATTCCCGAAATACCACGGAGCCAGAATCCCCGCAGGCCGGGCACCCATCGAAATCACATCCCGGACAATACCGCCGACACCGGTCGCCGCACCCGAATACGGACTCAGATAACTTGGATGATTATGGGACTCCATCGCAATTGCCAGAACCGTATCATCCGAAAACTTCACAATCGCCGCATCATCGCCCGGTCCGATAATCACACTATCACCCGTGGACGGAAGTGTTTTCAGAAACTTTCTGGTGGAACGGTAACTACAGTGCTCGCTCCACAGATTCTCAAACGCAGCCGTCTCAAGCGGCGTCAGATCCCGCCCGAGAACGGACCGGATATATCTCTCATCATCAACTGCCAGCATAACAACTATCTATTGATCGCCTGCAAAGAAAAACACCTGTATGTACTATAATATCTGATATTATCTCCCCGGTTTCCCAGAGAACTCCTATCGCAAAACTTATTTTTAGAAAAAATAGATTTACCTGACGGTAAACGTTTTATTTTATGCTAATTTAGGATGCGGGTGTCCATTTGCATCGGGGTTGGCGAAGTAAGCAGTGAGGTAATCTGCCCAGCCTGATTGATCGAACTGAATGGTTTGGGGCATCTCCTGTTTAAACTTATTAAGGGGAGCTGCCACGGTTATTCCGGTTGCCGCTGTGTAGTTATTTGTACTGTTGGCATGGAGGATGTAGGTGTTAAGAGTAGTAATGAGAGATGCAGCGGCTTGACGGGTCTTTGAAGTAAAATTCTGATCTTCATTGATATTTTTTGCGAACTGACCAAGATCTATCGCCTGAATAGTTGAGGTGGATGTACCAAGTGCGCCAAATCCCTGACTGTCGTTATAAGCCCGGTTGAGGGAATGGACGATCCTGGGGTTTGTCGTGAGATCATTGGTAAGTTCTGATCCAAGATTATTCAGGGAGTCTACCACAGCGGGTGTCCTGGTCAGATCAACCAAGGAAAGGGTCTTTGGTTCTTTTTGGTTTTGCTGGATATAGGTATCAACGATGATCGTACCCAGGGTTTGGGGATCGATCTCGGGGTTTTTGGTGACGGTACTGATGAATGCAGTATAGTTAAGACCTCCAAGAGGTGTGAGATCCTGAGATGCAACAAGATAATGTGCATACGGGTAAACGGTATCTGCTGCCTCAAGTGAAGCCATGAGGCAGGCATCAAAGATAAGAAGATCATAGGGAGTTTTGCTTTGGTTTGCGGTCTGGAATGCAGTGGTGAGATCCCGCAGGGTGAGTTTTGTCCCAGTAATTTTGTTGCTGCCAAATCCATCGTATCCGTATCCGTGACTCCAGAGGATGATGATATTGTTGGTGTTTTGGAGGTTGTGCTGGATGCGATAGGTTTCTGCGTAGTCGAGGTAGTAGGCGAGTGTGGTCGGGTCGGCCATATCGGTATTAGTGAGCCGATTGAGAATATAACGGGTCGGAATAGTAGTACCCTGCTCATCAGTATCGAGACCGATTTGTCCATCAGCAAGATCCTGTTTAAGGAGGGAGATATTTGTAATGGCCACATCATTATTCCAGCCATCTTTTCGTGCGGCCCCATAGGCAATGAGAATATCTACCATGCCGGGTTCCCAAATTTGTGCAATAGTGCGGAGGTTTTTGGTTGCTTCTCCTGTGGTACTCTCAAGGTTAGAGCCGAGAACATAGAGGGTTATGGTTGTACCGGTTTTAGGAGGGTTGATCTGGGTGAAGAAGAAGGCACCTCCAATTATTCCGATGAGGAGAAGAACAATTAAGAGAATGGTGGTGTAGCGGGCCATTATATTAATACTATGTTGGTGACAAAGGGGATTTACTTTTGTGGTGGAGATATTCATTCCATTCCAGACAAATGAAACGGTCACATTATTCTCTGGAAACCCCAAGAGAATTATTTCCCCGTATCCCTCCCTGAAAACAGACACACATGGAATCACCGTTATGACACCAGAACTTTATGCCTCCAGCACTAACATGTAATACTATGGTTGAATCATATGAGGATATGCTGAAATCGGCGTACTCGGGGATGTCTGAGCCGACAGACACCGGTGAACGGTTCATCATGCCCAAAACCAAGATCTATATCGAGGGCAAGACCACCGTTCTGGAAAACTTCACCGACATCGCCGGCATGCTCAATCGCGACAAAGACCACTTCATGAAGTTCATCTTAGGAGAACTCGGAACCGCAGGCAAAATCGACGGCAACCGTGGCGTCTTCAACGGAAAATTCGAAGAATCGCAGTTTGAAGCAATCGTAACCACCTACGTAAACGACTACGTTATCTGTTCCGAATGCGGCCGTCCGGACACCAAACTCGTCAAAGACGACCGTGTCCAGATGCTTCTCTGCGAAGCATGCGGCTCCAAACGCCCGATCAGAAAACGCAAAGCCAAGACCGAAGTCCAGGGTCCGGCAATCGAAGAAGGCAAAGAACTGGAAGTACACATCGAATCCATCAGCAAAAAAGGCGACGGCGTTGCCCACATCGGCAAATATATCCTGTACGTCTCCGGAACCAAAGCCGGCCAGAACGTCAAAGTACGGATCACCAGAATCTCCGGCTCCGTCGCATTCACCCAAAAAATTCTCTAAAATACCCTGCTGAGGAAAAATCCCCGGCATCTTTTTTTCAAAAACCCAAGTCTCACGAATCAAAAAACGCCAGAACCGTTCTTGCAAACTCTGCCGGATACAGATCATGCATCCGGTGCGTCCCGCCGGAAATCATCCGCAGCTCCGCATGCGGAATCATCCTCTGCATCTCATACGCAACATCCGGATGCATCAGAAAATCCGCATCTCCAAACAACAGAAACGTCGGGCACCCAATCTCCCCGAGCCGGTCTTTCGACCCCTCCCACGCCGCAATCGCACACGCACCTGCCCGGAACCCCTTCGTATGCCACGGCGCAATCACGCACAACGCCTGCAGCGGATGCACACAGCGGTTCATCAGACGTGCCCGGTACGACGACTCCGGTCCGTAATCCGTCGCAAACAGCATAAGCTTCTTCACCATCCCCGGATACCTCAGCGTAAACTCCTGGGCAATCATCCCGCCCATCGAATGACCGAGCAGAAAAATCTCCGAAAACCCCTCCCCCTCCACCACCGCATGCACATCCTCCGCATACCGGCAGATCGTCATCTTCTGGGGAGAAACCGACCCCATCCCGGTCAGACCTATCCCGCGGTTGTCCGGCAGAATCACACAGAACCTCTTAGCCAGCATCCGGATAATCGACTCCTTCCAGTCCTTCATCGAATCACCAAGACCGCTGACTATCACAAGCGGCATCCCGGACCCGACAATCCGGTACGCAACCCTCGCATCCGCTGACCTCACGTACCGTATCTCATCATGCATGGTTCAAAAAAGTATTATTATCATAGTATCCCATAAACCTGCGTTTACAGGAACAAACCGACACCCCGGCTCAGTTCTTCAGACAGCCAAGCAGATCATCGCATCTCCCTGAGATGCGGTCGCACGCCTCGCGGATAACCGTAACCGGATCCTTCTGTGACCCTTTCTTCATCGTAACAAACAGCTCCGGATCGGAAAACTGAAACTCAATCACATACTTCGCCACATCAACCTCGGGATCCGTCAGAATCTCCTCGGTCAGTGCATTCATAAACGTATGTCCTTCCCCTTCCAGGCTCAGCCGTATCTTGCTTTTCTCGAGCTCGATGATCTTCAGCTTCATGCGGATTACCTATTTGGCGGATGAGACTATATAGATGACGTCGTACCCCCGCAGATCCGATCCGGGACAAGTATTATATCATTCCATATCCTATCTATTAGAGCACTCAATTTAGTGGAGCGGTGTGCCGGGTCTGACCCGGACGTTCGCACAGGAATCATTCCCGTGGGAAGTGGCACCGCGAGTGTCGATTAGCATATGAAACTCCTTACCGGATATCTATGCTGCCTGCAGCAATGCAGGAAAGATGCGGAGTTCTCTGTAGACGTAGCCAAGCCTGGTATGGCGCAGGTTTGCTAAACCTGTGTCCCCCTGGGACTCGAGGGTTCAAATCCCTCCGTCTGCGCTTATTCCAGGGATGAATCATCCCTGAAACGTTCAGGAGTACGAAGCGCTCATAACGTATGAGACTTATCTCTCCACTGAGAGGCGACTATCATGGTTGAAGAGTCAGAACTGAAATATTTTGTGCGGATCATTAACAATGATCTGGACGGTACCCAGCCGGTACAGCTTGCGCTGACCGGAATTAAGGGCATCGGCCTCCACGCCGCACTCGTCATCTCCCGCCGTGCAGGAGTCGACACCCACGCAACAATGGGTCTCCTCGCAGACGAAGATGTCGCGCGCCTTGAGGAACAGGTACTTGCATACCCGACCTCAGTCCCGGCATGGATGGTCAACCGCCCGGTAGATGTGTACTCCGGAGTTCCGAAGCACCTCTACGGCAGCGACCTTGCACTCGCAAAAGAAGACGACATCAACCTCATGAAGAAGATGCGCTGCTACCGCGGCATTCGTCATGAGAACGGCCTGAAGGTACGTGGTCAGGGCACCAAGTCCACCGGACGGTTCGGCAAGATTGTCGGTGTTTCCAAGAGGCGGAACACGTAAAACCCGGGTGATGAAGAATGGGATATCCAGGAAAGAACACCAAACAGTACTCCTCTCCGAAACGCCGCTTTGAAAAGTCGCGTATCGAGAGCGAGCGTGTACTCGCTATCACCTACGGTCTTCGTAACAAGCGTGAGATCTGGAGAGCAACCGACGTCCTGCGCAAACACCGCGGAGGCGCCCGTGAAGTGCTCGCAATGGTCTCTGCCGTTGGCGAGACCCCGAAAACCGTCGCACGCCGCGACGAACTGATCAACACCCTTCAGCGCTACGGCATGATCGGTGCAAACGCCGCAATGGATGACATTCTCTCCTTAAAGATTGAAGACATCCTTGAGCGCCGTCTGCAGACCATCGTCTACCGCAAGGGTCTTGCACGCAGCCCGAAACAGGCACGCCAGTTAATCACCCACGGTCACATCGCCATCAACGGCCAGCGTGTGTCCGTCCCGAGCTACATGGTGTCCGTCGCAGAAGAAGCAGGCATTGCATACTATGCAACCTCCAGCCTCGCCGACGATGCAAACGGTGAACGCCAGCGTATTATGAATGTGAGGGCGTGAAGACAATGGCAGAAGCAAGCGAAAAGTGGGGCATTGCACATATCTTTGCCTCCTTCAACAACACGATCATCACCGTCACCGACCTGTCCGGTGCAGAAACCATCTGCAAGAGCAGCGGTGGTATGGTCGTCAAGCAGGCCCGCAATGAATCTTCTCCGTATGCAGCAATGCAGATGGCGATCAACATTGCCCAGGCAGCAAAGGAAAAGGGAATCACCGGACTTCATATCCGCGTCCGTGCACCCGGCAACGGAAAGCAGCGCTCTCCGGGACCCGGAGCACAGGCCGCAATCCGTGCGCTTTCCCGTGCAGGTATGCGTATCGGCAGAATCGAAGATGTAACTCCGGTACCGCACGACAGCATCCGCCCAGCGGGTGGTAGAAGAGGCAGGAGAGTCTGAATGGATCTTGTATTCAGCAGGCTCGATGACTCTGTCGCACGGTTTACTATCAGCGGAGCGACTCCGGCATTTGCAAACGCCCTCAGACGCTCTATGATCGGCGAGGTGCCAACCCTTGCCATCGAAGACGTTCGCATCTATGACAACACCAGTGTTCTCTTTGACGAGATCCTTGCACACAGACTGGGCCTGGTTCCGATTAAAACCGACCTGTCCCAGTTTGTTCCCCGCAGCAAATGCACCTGTGAAGGTGCCGGCTGCCCGCAGTGCACGATTACGTTCACCCTGAGTGTCGAAGGTCCAGGGATGGTCACCTCCGGTGATCTGATCTCCATGGACCCGCGTACCGTTCCGGTACACAACAACATTCCAATCGTGAAACTCTGGGAAGGTCAGAAGGTTGTTCTGGAAGCCGTTGCCGAACTCAACACAGGTCTTGAGCATGCCAAATGGCAGCCGACTCTCGCCTGCGGTTACAAAGAGTTCCCGGTAATCACCATCCACAACAGCTGTGATGCATGTGGAAAATGTGTTGCCGAATGTCCCCGTGACGTTCTCGAAGTATCCGACAACATCGTTCACGTCCGCGTAGTAAACGGCGAAAGCAAAGAAAAAGACTGTTCCATGTGCCGTCTCTGTGAGACTGCATGTATGAACACCGGAATCGGCGAAAACCCCGCTATCACCATCGGTGCCGACAGCACGAAGTTCATCTTCGTTGTCGAAAGCGACGGGTCCCTTCCGGTCAAAGAGATCATCGAAAGAGCACTGCTGCATATCAAGTCACGATCCACAGACCTGACTGATGCATTACAGGACATATCCACGGAGGGACTGTAAATGAATAAGACAAACCCCCGCCTCGAATCCTTAATCGGTATGCTCAAGCGGGCATCCCGGGAAAACGAGGCTAATATCTGGCGCGAGATTGCCGGACGCCTGAACACGTCCAGCAAGAACTACGCCGAGGTTAACATCGGAAAGATTAGCCGCTACGCAAAAGAGAATGAGATCATCCTGGTCCCGGGCAAAGTCCTGGCAGCAGGTGTGATTGCCGCACCCGTCAAGGTTGCCGCACTCAACTTCTCTGACGCCGCGCGTGAAAAAATTATGGAAGCCAACGGTACCTGCATGACAATCGAAGAGCTTGTCGCTGCAAACCCGAAAGGCAGCCGCGTCCGGATCCTGAGGTGAACTGAAAAATGGTAACAGTTATTGATGGAGAGAATCTTCTGCTTGGAAGAATGTGCAGCCTTGTTGCCCAGCGCATTCTTGCAGGCGAGGAGATCGCTATTATCAACGCCGAAAAGGTCATTGTCTCCGGTTCCCGTGCGATGATCATGGAAGAGTACTATGTAAAGCGCGTTCGCGGTTCCGTTGAAGGCGGTCCGTTCTACCCGAGACGCCCGGATCAGATCGTCAAACGCACGGTCCGCGGCATGATCCCGTACAAGACCCGGCCCGGAGCAGCAGCATTCCGCCGTGTCAAGGCCTACGTCGGTGTTCCTTATGAACTTAAGGGCACAGAGGCAGAGGTTCTTGAGGCAGCACACCGCGACCGCTTAAGCAGCGCACGCTACGTCACCGTTGGCGCAATCAGCACCAACCTTGGAGCAAAGTACTAAGAGGTGGAAAAAGATGAAGATCATTAACACCAGTGGTAAGAGAAAGACGGCAATTGCACGCGCTACCCTCAGAGAGGGTAAGGGCAGAGTCCGTATCAACTCCGTTCCGCTCGAGGTCTACGGCAGCGAGATCATCCGCATGAAGATTGCCGAAGCAATCGCTCTCGCACCGGGTGCAATCGACAACGTCGACGTTGACATTGATGTCTCCGGCGGCGGTGTCATGGGCCAGGCAGAAGCTATCCGCACGGCACTCGGCCGCGGTATCCTGAACTGGACCAACGACCCGCACATCAAAGAGGTTTACCTCAGCTACGACCGTACGCTTCTGGTCAACGATTCCCGTCAGAAGGAAGCCAAGAAGCCGCATGGACGCGGTGCACGTGCACGGTTCCAGAAATCGTACCGTTAACCATTCGCTTTCAGAACATATGTTCTGCAGGGGAGTGAGCATCTCACTCCCATTTGCAAAACAACAGATTAATAACCTTAGAAGGATAACTAATGATACCAGTTCGATGTTTCACCTGTGGAAAGGTAATTTCCACGGCATGGGAAGAATATCAACAGCGTAAAGCTGCCGGTGAAGATCCGAAGGACATTCTTGACTCTCTCGGACTTGAGCGGTATTGCTGCAGACGCATGCTTCTCTCGCACAAAGAGACTGTTGATGAGCTGTATCCCTACACGTGATGCATGAATGATGCGGGGTCGTAGGGTAGCCTGGACCATCCTATTACGTTCGGGACGTAGTGACCTGAGTTCGAATCTCAGCGACCCCATTTTTCCATTCTTTATGTTTTATGGATGTGATTGCCAATGATATACACTCGTTATGAACGGGCCAGGATCATCGGTGCGCGTGCTTTACAGATCTCGATGGGTGCTCCTATTCTTGTCAGAACCACAAAAATCGATCCGCTTGAGATCGCTCTTGTTGAGTTTGATGAGAACATGGTTCCCATCACTGTCAAGCGCCCTGCCGGTGCCAAAATAGAGGTGCAGTAATATGACCACCATCGACGGAATTACTCTGCGGAGAATTCTTGACAGCCGCGGCAATGAAACCATTGAAGCGGAAATTCTGACTGCAAGCGGAGGATACGGCCGCGCATGCGCACCGAGCGGTGCATCGACCGGTATCTACGAAGCAAAAGTGCGGCCATGCGCCGAAGCAATCGCTGATGCACAGGCCCGGCTTGTTCCGGAACTGATCGATCTCGATGCCCAGGACCAGCGCACCTTTGATGAGACGCTGCGCAAAGTGGATGCAACCGAGGATCTTTCCGGTATCGGTGCAAACATTGCGGTCGCGCTCTCTCTTGCAAATGCAAAGGCTGCGGCGTCCGCCCTGAACATGGAACTCTTCCAGTATCTCGGCGGCGCGTTCGTGGACCAGACTCCGCTTCCGCTCGGTAACGTAATCGGCGGCGGCGCCCACGCAGTGGACGCAACCGATATTCAGGAGTTCCTGATTGTTCCAACAGGTGCTGCAAGCGCCGCAGAGGCGGTCTTCACGAACGCCCGCGTGCACAAGACCATCAAAGAGATTCTTGTCGCGCGCGGAAAAGGCTGCGGCAAAGGTGATGAGGGTGCCTGGGCACCGCACATCAGCGATGCAGAAGCATTCGAGATCGTCGCGGAAGCAACGAACAAAGTGCAGGATGAAACCGGAATCGAAGTCCGGATGGGTCTTGACGTTGCGTCATCGGAGATGTGGAATGCCGATCTTGAGCGGTATGTGTATAAGAATGCAAAGCGCACTACTGAGGAGCAGATCGCATACATTGCCGAACTGGTGGATCAGTATAACCTGATCTATGTAGAGGATCCGATTCAGGAAGAGGACTTCGAGGGATTCGCACAGATGACCGAAGAAGTCTGCGGCCGCGACACGCTTATCTGCGGAGACGATCTCTTCGTCACCAATGCAAAGCGTCTGGAAGAGGGCATTGCTCTTGAGGCAGGAAACTGCGTTTTGATCAAACCCAACCAGATCGGAACCCTGACCGACACGTTTGAGACGATCCGTCTTGCCCATGAGTATGGGTATGAGACCGTCATGAGCCACCGGTCCGGTGAAACAACCGACACCACAATCGCGCATCTGGGAACCGCATTCAACTGCTGTTTCCTCAAGTGCGGTGTTGTTGGCGGCGAGCGTATCGCTAAATTAAATGAACTTATAAGAATTGAGGAGCATTTCTAAAATGACCGACAATGAACTTGGAATTGAACTGACCGAACCATTAGTATCCGTGGAAGAGTATCTGGCAGCCGGTGTCCACATCGGTACCCAGCAGAAAGACGACGACATGAAGGAATTCATCTACCGCGTCCGCTCTGACGGTCTGTATATCATCGATATCAGAAAGACCGACGAGCGCATCAAGCAGGTGGCAAAGTTCCTTGCACGCTACGAGGCACCGAAGATCTTCGTGGTCACCTCCCGTCAGTACGGCCAGTACCCGGCACAGAAGTTTGCCGACACGATTGGTGCAATCTCCCACGTTGGCCGGTTCATCCCTGGTACGCTCACCAACCCGGTACTTCCGAAGTACGTTGAGCCGTCGGTTGTCGTGGTCACTGACCCGATCGGAGATGCACAGGTTATCACCGAGGCTGTCCAGTGCGGTATCCCGGTCATTGCACTCTGTGATATCAACAACCAGACCAACAACGTCGATCTCGTGATCCCGACGAACAACAAAGGTCGCAAGGCACTTTCAATGGTCTACTTCCTGCTGACCCGTGAGGTCTTAAAGCAGAAGGGCGTCGTGTCCTCCCTTACCTTTGAAGACTTTGAGTCTGAGTTCTAAATTTCTCAGATATCATCTTTTTTTGTATCTTTCCCGATTTCGCGGGAAGAGTTCTCTTGGGCGAAACCATCCCGTCACCTCACCCCCTGAAATCACTCCTTCGTATCAGACCCTTGCGGTCTCACCCTCTGCATGACGCAATCATTAAAGCCCTGCCAAACCAACACATAACCACCTTCACACACCAATCCGCAATATCTCAATAGTATCTTTCGCGGATCGGCGGACGAAAACTTTGGTTACGGCATAAAACCCGTTTGATATCCATGAAAATAGAGGAATACCCTGCCGCCGGTACGGCGGATGCAGGCTGTCGGCATGCGGACCTTGCGGGAATGTTTTACCCCGGGAACGCAGAGGAACTGAGAGCCCTGCTTGATGCACTCTTTTCATCGACGGTCACGTCTGTAACCTCTCCGTACGGTGTGTTGGTTCCGCACGCAGGATACATCTACTCGGGAAGATGCGCTGCGTGTGCTTATGCGAAAATTCCCGAAACATTTACCGGTACATTTGTGGTAATCGGCCCAAGCCACGCAGGCTGCATGACCGCAACCGCAGACCTGGTCTGGGAAACACCGCTCGGCCCGGTTCTGCCGGACACCTCGCTCATCGCCGCACTGACTGCGGCGGGTATCCCGAACCGTCCCGACCTCCTGCGGGTGCAGGAAAACTCGCTGGAAGTGCAGATGCCTTTCATCCGCTACCGGTTCCCGCAGGCAAAAGTTGTGCCCGTCTTACTGGGTGACCAGTCGCTCACTGAAGTTCGCCGCGTGGCGGCTGCACTTTCCCGTGCAGTTGACACGGTGCATGCAGACGTTGTGATTATTGCCTCCGGTGACGGCTCGCATTATGTACCGGCTTCCGTCGCCGAACGCGACGACCTGACGGTTCTTGCCGCTGCGGCAAAACTTGACGTGCAGGCATTCTATGAAAAACTCATCGAGGTAAAACCGTCCATGTGCGGTTACGGCTGCATTGCAGCAATGATGCTCGCAGGAAAACACCTCGGCGCACGGGAGGCAAACGTGATCATGTACCAGACTTCGGGTGACGCAACCGGCGACAACCGGGAAGTCGTCGGATACGCAGCAATGGAGGTAGTCTGATGGCAACATGGAGTGCCCCGGGCAAAGTATTCCTCTTCGGCGAACATGCCGTGGTATATGGAAAACCCGGCATTGCAATGGCAATTAAGCCCCGTGTCATGGTCACCGTCCGCGAATCGCGTTACCACCAGAAACCCAACTCCCCCTACATCGCCGAATGCTTCCGGCTGATGGACGTCAAGGGAAGTGTATATGTCAGATCCCAGCTTCCGAGCTCCTCGGGACTTGGATCGTCTGCTGCGGTAACCGTTGCAACACTCTGTGCCATCAACGACGAGTTCGGCCTGGAAAAAAACCGTGCCGAGATCGCCGACCTCGCCCATCAGGTCGAGATGTCCGCCCAGAACGGCCGGGCCAGTGCAACCGACACCTACGTTTCCGCCTTCGGTGGCATGGTACTTGTCCGCGGCAACGAAAAACGCCGCCTTCTGCCGCCGCAGAACTTCTCGCTCGTTATCGGCAACACGCTTGTCTCGCACAGCACCTCTGAAATGGTGGGAAAAGTAGCGGATCTTCGCAAACACTCGCCGGACATCGCAAATCCCATCCTTGACTCCATTGCAGCGATCACCATGCGGGCCATGTACAATCTGGACAACCAGAAGGAACTCGGCAGTCTCATGAACATGAACCATGCACTGCTGGACGCTCTCGGCGTCGGTCATCCGGTTCTCTCCAAACTTGTTCTTGCCGCCCGCTCCGCAGGAGCGCACGGCGCAAAGACCACGGGGGCCGGCGGAGGCGGATGCATGTATGCCATCTGCTCCAAGAGTTCACGCAACCGCGTTGCCGGAGCCATCGAAGGATGCGATGCCCGCGCCATCATCACCACGATTGATACCGAAGGCGCACGGAAGGAAAAAGATGAGTGAAATTACCGTACTCAAACTCGGCGGAAGCGTTGTCACGAAAAAATCCGAAACGGGAGTAATTGACACCGCACGGATTCGTGAACTCGCGGCACAGATTGCACCGGTCGCAAAATCCGTGCCGCTTGTCATCGTACACGGTGCAGGGTCCTGCGGTCATCCGGAGGCAAAGCAGTACCGCATTCAGGAAGGCGTCACACAGTCCAACGCCGAAGGAATCGCCGTCACCCACTTTGCCGTCCGGCGGCTCAACGAAGAGTTCGTCTCACTCCTCCGTGCCGAAGGTGTTGACGCGGTCTGTATGCATCCGTTCTGCACAAGTCTTGCAAAGAATGGCCGCCTTGTCTACTCCGGCGAGGAACAGATCAAAGCACTGCTTGCACTCGGTGTCGTCCCGGTTCTGCACGGCGACGTAGTGATGGACACCGTTCGCGGAGCCTGCATCGTCTCGGGCGATCAGATCGTCCCCGCAATGGCAAAAGCCCTTGGCGCAACCCGGGTCGGTGTTGCAACCGACGTCCCCGGTGTTCTCGCCGAAGGCCGGGTTGTTCCGGTAATCACCCGTGAAAACGTTGGTGCAATCAATCTCGGCGACTCCGCAAACACGGATGTCACCGGAGGAATGCGTGGAAAAGTTGAGGAGCTTCTGCTGCTTGCAGATGCCGGCATCCCGTCGCACCTCTTCCACATCTCCCGTGTCATGGACTTCCTGCATGACCGTGACCACGGCGGAACAATTGTTCAGTAACGAAAATCATGACAAAAGAGAAACTTACCTCATCACGCAAGATGGACCATCTGCGTATCTGCAGCCAGACCGACATTGAGACAGGAACCGCACTCTTTGACGATGTGCATCTGGTGCACTGTGCCCTTCCGGAATGCGATATGGACGCAATCGATCTCTCGGTTGAGTTTCTCGGAAAACGTCTCGGATCCCCGTTGTTCATCGCGGCAATGACCGGCGGCCACCCGGACACTGCCGGAGTCAACCGTGTTCTGGCCGCGGCGGCAGAACGCTACGGTCTTGGCATTGGGGTTGGATCCCAGCGTGCTGCTCTGGAAAAACCGGAACTGGCGGACTCGTTTGCCATCGTCCGCGAGACCGCACCGCATGCGTTCGTCTGCGGAAACCTCGGTGCTGTCCAGCTGGTGGAGCACGGCACGGAATGGGCGGAACGTGCGGTCGAGATGATCGATGCAGATGCTCTCTGCATTCACTTAAACTTCCTGCAGGAGGCCATCCAGCCGGAAGGTGATCACTCCGCCGTCGGATGTCTGGATGCCGTCCGGCAGCTGTGCAAAGACGTGAAGTTCCCGGTCATCGTCAAAGAGACCGGGAACGGAATATCCCGTGAAGTTGCGTCCCGGCTCTGGGATGCCGGAGTCTCCGCCATTGATACCGGCGGTATGGGCGGAACATCGTGGGCGAAAATAGAAGGAATCCGTGCCAATGAGCGCGGGGCTGCCGGTGATAAAGCACTCCGGGAACTCGGTGATTCTCTCCTAACCTGGGGAGTTCCAACCGCTGTGAGTGTTTTTGAGGTAGCCGGGACCGGAACCGGACCCGTGATCGCAACCGGCGGGCTGCGGTCGGGTCTTGACATCGCAAAAGGAATAGCTCTCGGGGCAACCCTCGGGGGTATGGCGCTTCCCCTGCTTTCTCCTGCTCTGTGCGGCGAAGAGGAAACATGCAGAACCATTGATGCAGTGCATTACCAGCTTCGTGCGGCAATGTTCCTGACGGGTTCTCCCAATGTTTCCGCTCTTCAGCATGCAAGAACGTATATCACAGGAACACTGCGGGAGATGATCGGGCAGCAGCCAAATATGCGAATGTCCTAAGGTCTGAAAAACATCGGAGAAATAGAATGGTTGACATAGAAGTCATTGCTGTTGGCGGATACAACGAGGTCGGAAGGAATATGACCGCGGTCCGCGTCGGCAAAGAGATCGTTATCTTTGATATGGGTCTGTATCTTGACCCGATCTCAGGAAACAACAATGTAGAAATGGAGAATATGCACTCGCTGGATCTGATCCAGATCGGTGCAATCCCTGACGATACCGTAATGAACTCGGTCGAGGGCACGGTCAAGGCAATCGTCTGTACGCACGGTCACCTGGATCACATCGGTGCGGTCCAGAAGCTTGCCCACCGCTATAACTGTCCGGTGATCGCAACGCCGTACACCACCGAGCTGATCAAGCAGCAGATTGAGAGTGAACGTAAGTTTTCGGTAACGAACAAGACGTTTGCGCTCAAGGCGGGCGGCAAGTACACCATCTCGCAGCACATAACGCTGGAGTTTGTCCGCGTCCAGCACAGTATCATCGACTCTGTTATGGCGGTGCTTCACACGCCGGCGGGCTGTGTTGTCTATGCAAACGATTTCAAGCTGGACATGACGCCGGTCATCGGCGAGGCTCCGGATCTTGCACGTATGCGTGCGATCGGTAAGGAGGGTGTGAAGGTTCTGATTGTTGAGTCGCTGAATCTGGACGACCGCGGGTATGCGCCAAGCGAGCAGGTTGCCCGTCTGCGGGTGCGGGATGCGATTACCCGCTGCGAGGACGACAAGAATGCGATCATTGTCTCGACGTTTGCCTCGCAGATTGCAAGAATCAAAACCATCACCGAGTGTGCCCGCGAGATTGATCGTGTCCCGATTCTTCTGGGCAGATCAATGGAGCGGTACAACGGAACGGCCGAGATGATGAAGCAGGTTGCCTTCCCGCAGGGGACGAGTATCTACGGCAACCGCAAGACGACCGACCGGATGCTGCGCCGTGTGGCAAAGGAAGGAAAGGAGAAGTTCCTGCTGGTGGTTACCGGTCATCAGGGAGAGCCGGGGTCCATGCTGTCCCGTATGGCTGCCGGTGATACGCCGTTTAAGATCGAGAAAGGCGATAAGGTGATGTTTTCGGCAAACATTATTCCAAACCCGGTGAACTATGCCCAGCGTGCGGAGGTTGACAGACTTCTGCTGCGGCAGGGTGCAAGAATCTTTGACGGTCTTCATGTTACGGGTCACGCGTTTTATCAGGAGCATTATGATCTGGTTTCCATGCTGAATCCGGAACACATTGTTCCGTCGCACGGTCCGTTTGAGATGAAGGGCGGCTATGTGACGCTCGGCCGTGAGTTCGGTTACACGCTGAACAAAGAGATTCACATTATGCAGAACGGAGACCGTCTGGTTCTTCCGAAATAACCAAAAAAAATTGAGAGTGTGTAGTATGGAGTTATCCGAGTATCTGAAATCCGTTGCCGTAAAAGTTGATCAGGAGGCGGATGAGTACAGCAAAGCGACCGACACGACGCTGCAGAAGGCGTCCGCACATCTGCTGCTCGGCGGGGGAAAACGTCTCCGCCCTGCAATGGTTCTGCTTGCAGCAGACGCAGTCCGCAAAGGATCTTCGGCGGATATTTTTTCCGCGGCTCTTGCGCTTGAGTGGACACATACGTTCACGCTGGTGCATGATGATATCATGGACGGCGATTCGCTGCGCCGCGGAAGGCCGACGGTGCATGTGGTGTGGGACGAGCCTACGGCTATTCTTGCAGGCGATGTGCTGTATGCAAAGGCGTTTGAACATCTGTGTTCGGTGAAGAATGCAAGTCCCGAGTCGAAGGTTGCGGCGGTGCAGATGCTGTCGCATGCCTGCTATGAGATCTGTGAGGGTCAGCAGGAGGATGTGTCCTTTGAGACGCGGGATGATGTTTCTGCGGCTGAGTACCTGGAGATGGTCCGGAAGAAGACGGGTGTTCTGTATGCGGCGGCTGCCGGTATCGGTGCTGCTCTTGCGGGAGGCGACATGAAGCAGATCTCTGCGTTTTATACGCTTGGTCTGAACACAGGAATTGCGTTCCAGATTCAGGATGATATCATTGATCTGATGACGCCGCCCGCGGTCTCAGGAAAGGATCAGGCATCCGATCTCCGCGAGAACAAGCAGACGCTTCTTGCAATCACGGCCCGCGAGATGGGTGTGGACTTGTCGAAGTATCATAAGGATCACCTTTCCCCGGAGGAGATCGCAGAAGCAATTGCGCTTCTTGAGGAGTCGGGTGTTCTCGGGAAGGTCCGCGGTATCTCAGAAAAACTCATCGCTGACTCAAAGGCAGGCCTTGCAAGCGTGGTGCCGGAGTCGGAGGAGCGGGATCTGATCTTTGAGATGGTGGACTTCTTCATTACGAGAGGATACTAACCGACCCGCGAAAATCGTTTTGGGGGGATGAAAACGCCGCAGGCGTTTTCATCCCCGCACGATTTCACCGGCGCGGTCCACTCGCTTCGTTCGGTTGGTGTGGTTGATTCTTTTTTTCTGTGGTATTCCCTTGTATTCATATCGTTTCGGCGGCAATATCTTGGGAATGAATCCGGCAGATGTTTCCTCCGTCGTTCGGGACTATGTCCGTTCGGTCTCGCTCGGCGAGTCAACCGGTCATGACTGGTGGCATGTGGTTCGCGTTACAGGCCTTGCCGCAACTATCCGCGAAGCAGAAGGCGGAGATCCTCTGCGGGTCGAGCTGACTGCTCTGCTGCATGATGTTTTCGATGAAAAGTTCTACGACGGTGATGCCGGGACGGCGTTGTCCGGTCTTGTCGATCAGCTTGGTATTCGTGCGGTGTTTCCGGATGAGGTCTGGGACGGCATCATCTTTGACATTCTGCATCTCGGATTTGCGGGAGGGTTTGATCAGATGCCCCTGTCACCGGAGGGACAGATTGTGCAGGATGCCGACCGGCTTGATGCGATCGGGGCGATCGGTATTGCACGGGCATTTGCCTACGGCGGGGCGAAAGGCCGCGAGCTGTATAACCCTGAGGAGGGAATTGTGCCGGTTGCGACTGCCGCGGAGTACCGCACCGGCAGCCGTCATACCGTCAATCACTTTTATGAAAAACTGCTGCTTCTGCAAGACCGGATGAACACAAAAACGGCACGGAGGATTGCAGAACGGCGGCACCGGTTTATGGAAGAGTTTCTCGCCGAATTTTTTGCGGAGTGGGAAGGAGCGTAACCCCCGGGTCCGCTTCGGCAGCGTCATGCAATCCGGCACATTTGGCGTAAAGCTTTACGAGGACACAACTATAAACACCTCCCCCGCCAATATAGTTCCCGCAAATGTCCGATACAAATATTCGTGATGATATCTATCTTTTCGCACTGCAAAACGCAGTAAAGCACAAGTCCGTCCCCAAGGCAGGGGCCATTCTCGGTTCGGTCATGGGCGCACATCCGGAGCTTCGTCCGAAAGCAAAAGAGATCAACGCCATGCTGCCTGAGATCCTCGCAGAAGTGGAAGCAATGTCCGTTGAGGAGCGGGAAGCAAAACTCACCGCACTCTCACCCGAAATGATCGAGAAGATGCATGAGAAGAAGGAACGCGTGCACGAACTCCCCGACCTTCCGGAAGCAGAAGGCGGTGTTGTTATGCGGTTTGCGCCAAATCCGTCCGGCCCCCTGCACCTCGGACACGCCCGCGCATCGGTCTTAAACGACTACTATGTCAAAAAATACGGTGGCAAGTTCTACTACCGTGTCGAAGACACCGACCCGAAACGGGTTGATCCGGAAGCCTACGACATGGTCACAGAAGACCTCAGATGGCTCGGTATCGGCATCACCGATGTGATCTATCAGTCCGACCGGTTCCCGATATACTACGACCTCGCCCGCGAACTGATCACGCTTGGCGGCGCATACATGTGTACCTGCGACAACGACGAGTTCCGCGAGAAAAAACTGAAAAAACAGCCGTGTCCCTGCCGCAGCCTCAGTGTTGAGGAGAACCTGCGCCGCTTCGACGACATGCTCGCCGGAAAATATCCGGAAGGCGCAATCACCATGCGGGTCAAGACCGACATCGCCCATCCCGACCCCGCAGTCCGCGACTTCGCCGCCATGCGGGTACTCACCTCCACCAGACATCCCCGCCGCCCGGACATCTTCGTCTATCCGCTGATGAACTTCTCCGTCGCCATCGATGATCACCTGCTCGGCATGACGCACGTCATCCGCGGCAAAGACCACATTGCCAACACCCGCCGTCAGGAGTACATCTACCAGTATTTCGGCTGGAAGATGCCGCACTTCTACCATTACGGCAGAATGTCCATCGCAGGTCTCGAACTCTCCACATCCGGCATGCGTAAAGGAATCAATGAAGGACTCTACACCGGCTGGGATGACATCCACCTCGGAACCCTCCGTGCGCTTGCCCGCCGCGGCATTCAGCCGGAAGCGGTGCGGGCTGCGGTTGTTGACATCGGTATGGGCGACACCGATATCTCGTTTTCGTGGGAGAACCTGTTTGCCCAGAACAAGGCAATCATCGACGCCGACGCCGACCGTTACTTCTTTGTCCCGGACGTTGTCACGGTTGCGGTTGCGGACGCTCCGGCAATGGAAGCACACGCACCCATCTACCCGAACCAGCCGGAACGGGGCGTTCGTGTACTCGCGTTTACGGGCAGTGTTCTTCTGCCGAGATCAGAGATTGAGACCGGCAGAATGCTCCGCTTAAAAGATCTCTTTAACATCAGAATCACCGGAGAAGGCCGCGCCGAGTACGCCGGCAACTCCCTTGCCGAGGCACGCACCGCAAAAGCGCCGATTGTCCAGTGGCTTCCGGCGGGCGAGGGTATTCCCTGTTCGCTTCTGACCCCGGAGGGGACAAGCGAAGGGTACTGTGAGGCTGCCGTGCAGAAGTACGATCAGAAGATCGTACAGTTTGAGCGTGTGGGTTTTGCCAGAATCGATTCAGTGAAGGACGGGCAGGTCACTGCCTACTTCACCCACCGCTGATTTTTTTCATGTCCGCTGCCGGGGTCGCCGACCTTCTCTCGCATGCCGAAATTACGCCTGCGCATATCCGGTATGCCGTTCATCATCTGACGAAACCCGAACGTGCGGTACTGTATGACGCGGCAAATCCTCTGCACCGTTCAGTCACCGGAAAATATTTTGAAGCTCTGGTCTATGAACTGCTGCTCGGATCTGCGGAGTGTTCGGATGCAGTTGTCTCGGTTGCCGCGAAGTTTTCGGACGCTGTGTTTGTGTCGTATGACAAATATTCTCCGGACGGTCTGTGGTACTCCCGTGACGGCGGTATCCGGTTCCGTGTCGGCGGGAAAGTTGTGGCTGAGATGGATCTCCTGATCAAAACCGCGGACGGTGTCCGCGTGTTCGGCGAGGTGATCATCAACCCGTCGGGAGTTCGCGGGTTTCGCAGTGAAATATCCGCAAAGAAAAAACTGCTCGCCGATCTCTACGGAGACCCCGTCGAGTTTCTGATGGTTCTCGCTGCCGCCCCTCCGGCGGGTGGTGTGCGGTGCCTGGATGGATCGGATGCGTATGCTGTCGTTACGGGCGGGGATCATTCCTATGAAATGGTGCATCCGGGCGAGGTTATGAAACGAAAACTCTCACCTTCGGCAAGTACAAAACGGGTTGACGGAAAAGATTGGTAAAATTATACGGAGAAGTAGGGACAGCGTGTTCCCAGACATTCTCTGTTCAGTTTTGCATATTTGCAGTGGATAATCTCCGGCAGATCCATTTTTACGCCGAAGTACTCTTCCGCATGTTCTGCGGCAACCTTAATTGCAGTAAAGGTACTGCGTTTACAGCATCGTGGTCCCCCGATTTTGCCGATTTCCATGAGAGCCTGGGCAACCAGCCGGTTTCCTTCTCCCCACTCATCAACACTCAGGACTTTTGTTCCGGCAAGAACGGAGTAAAAGATTCCCGCACTTACCCCTGCCCCGCAGGATCCGGTTTCTACGCAGACATCTTTGGGAAGATAACTCGCGCGTCTGATAATTTCTCCCAGCACTTCCCTGAGATTAATGTTGCCGCCGCAGTTTTTGTAGGCGGCAGCAAGGGATGCGGCAACCGCAAAGTGATGGTTCTCCTCATGCATGAGGATTGCCGGACTGTCCATCATACTGATTACAATTTCAATGGGGTCTTTTGATTTGGTCCGCGTACACACCGAACGAATTATCGCCAGACCAGGGTTTTCACCACAGCTTTCGCAGATATAATGTCCAGCAGCGCACTGGATAACGTCGGTAAATTTTCTTCCGCAGATATCGCATTCCATCACTTTTGCAGGATGGATTATTTCCATCGGAGCACCGCAGAGTGCACAGATATCTGATTTTCTCTTTCCACCACTCAAGATACATCACCTTCACTTGACAGTTGCCGGAAATACACTCGGGAAGAGTTCTGCAAAATTCCAGCTCTCTTTCATTTCCGGGACTTGTCGGACAAGTAGTTAGTGTTTCTCTTCTCTCTATTTATCTCTATTTATTTCCGTATTACTTTAATAATCTGTAATGCTTGCGAAATAGGGGCAACGCTCTTTGTTACAGTCGGTATTGCGCTCCACGTATCCGCACCGTATCTTTTCCGGCATTTCAAGCTGTATGCCGAAATGTTCGGTGATGAATGCTGCTGCGGTTTCAAGGGAAAAGAACGTACAGCGTTTGCAGCACCTCGGCCCTCCGGCCTGGCCTATTTTATGCAGACATTCCGAGACAAGAAGATTTCCTTCTCCCCACTCTTTTATGCTCAGCGGTTCGGTTTTTGCAACGATCGAGTAGAAGATTCCGGCACTCACCGCTCCGCCGCTGGTTCCTGCGGTGGCACATATTCCGTACGGTACGGCTGATCCGCGTCTGATTGCCTCATCAATTGCGGTGTTGAGATCCACCTCGCCCCCGCAGTTCTTATAGGCTGCAAGAAGAGCTGCAGCAATGATTGCGTGATGGTCTGCTCCGTGCATATAGACCGCCGGACTGTTCATCATCATCACGGCAAGTGAAACCGGATTTTTTGATTTGGTGCTGGTACAGATGCTGCGGATTACTGCGGCGCCGGGGTGGTTCCAGCAGTCACTGCAGACGTAGTGCCCGTTGACGCAGGCGGTTGTGTCGGTGAAGGTCTTCCGGCAGATTGCACACTCCATTCTTTCCGGAGTATTCTTTGTGATCATCGGAAAGCCGCAGATCAGGCAGGTGTTGGGTCTTTTTTCTTCAGTCATGTTTTCTCACCACATCTGCTGCAATCAGTCCTGAGACGATAAGCGGCAGTGCGATGGTTACATCACAGAAGCATTGCAGTTTTTTTGCGTCGGGTAATTCCTTTCCCCAGCTAACTGCTTCTTCAAAGGTGCAGCCAGACAATCCGCCCCAGTGCGGCGCGTCAGTTGTGTACTGAATTGCATAGGAGTGACCACCGATATACTTTTCCATTTTCTGTGGAGGTATTACTTCAGTCTGTTGAATAAAGTTCTTGGGCGTTCCCCCTCCCAGATAGATGACGCCGGTCTTCTCCGCATCTTCGACGAACGCGGCAAGTTCGCTTGCGTCAGCGATCTGATCGATGACGAGTTTTGCACCGTTCCGGTATGCGGTGACCAGGCCGATACCGATTGCAGAGTCTGCAAGGGCCGGGACATGGACCGGCACATTGTGCTTCACACAGACGGCAAGGAGGCTTCTGCCTTCGGGCCGTTCGGCTGCAATCTTTTCTCCGAGGAGCCTGAGGAATGCGCGGCTGCTCAGCCGTGCGTCCCCGAGGGATGCACCGAAGTCACCGATGTAGTGTTCAACGTTCTGAAACTCCTTTTCGACGGCGAATACGTCGTAGATTCTGTCGATTCCGTTTTGGTAGAGTTCCTCGTCGTTGGTGAGATGAGTTCCTTTGTAGTGCCGGACTCCGAGGTGTTCGCAGATGTCATGGAAGATGTTTGCACCGGTCGAGACGATGGCATCCACATACCGGTGTTCTACAAGCTGAATGAGGCATTCCTGCATGCCTGCGGGGATCATCGCACCGGAGAGACCAAGAATGATTTTTACTCCGGGGGTTTCGATCATTTCTTTCCAGATATGATAGCTTTCACCAAGTTTTCTTCCCTGAAATCCGGTCTGGCTCATCCGCTCCAGCAGCTGGTCAATTTCTGCTGCCGGATACATGGGATTTGTGGGGTTATTCAGCATAGCAGTAAAAACGTTGGTCGGCAGGGTTTATACTGGTGACGAATTTGCAGGCGTTGTAACTTTATTTCTGAAGATCCCACGATTCGCACGGCAGAGCCTGTACGAATCGTGGGCTGAAATTCGATCAATGATGATCATTCATAGGCAATAAACGAATTTAGGTGCAACGCCGAATTTACATGTTCTGCGCGAAAGAGAACGTATTCTCAGATTTTTTCCTTGCGCTGCGTAATTTCTAAAAAAAGATGAATGAATCTGTTCAGAGCGCGTCAACCAGTGATTTGCGGGTGGCAAGGCCGATGACCTTCTCACCGTCTGCAATGGGGATGGTACTGATGTTCTTTGTAAGCATGAGATCCACCACCTTTGCTACTGGTGTGTTTGCCGGCGTCGTAATCAGCGGGCTTGACATGATGTCTGCCGCCGTCACGTTGCGCAGTGCGTTTTCAAAGTGCTTGTCTATCTCGCTCTTGAGTTTGACAAGGATCTTTGCAATATCCGTTTCGGTTACGATACCGACGGCTTTGTTTCCCTCCATAACGATGAATCTCGTTGCCCCGTCACCGACCATGCGGCGGTGCAGCTGGACAACACGGTCATCCGGAGAGATTCTTGGGGCAATCTCTACCATCGTATCGATGGATCCTTCGGGCTTTGCAACTTTGAGAAGATCACCGGTCGTCACCTGTCCGATTAACCGGTGCTCTTCATCCCAGACAACAACAATTTTGTATCTCTGGAGCAGCGGGACTAACAAATCCACGTCCTGATCCTGGTAAACCGAGGTGAAGTCCTCGCGGGTCACGCTTGCAACACGAATCTGTGATGCCGGAATGTTGCCGGTCTTTTTGCTTCCCATCTTCTCCGCAATGCTGCGGCGGGATGCGGTACCGACGACCACCCGGTCGTTTGTCACAACGATGGGGTCCACTCCTTCGGCAAGCATCTTGTCAAGGGCCTCAGGAATTAATGCTGATTTGGCGATTGACACGGGCTTGGACATTACATCCTTTACGGTTAACTTCTGGTTCATTTTGCTGCCTCCTGTATTTGGATTTTTTTGGTATTCGACATGATATGCGGGAGATTCTCCTGCAGCTTCCATTTTCCTGCAGTTCGTCTCCCGCCGCCTTGACTGGTTCGGCACCGGCCGGATCATCTGTTCTCTTTTTCAGAGCCTGCCGGTGCAAAGGAAACTTACATGTTTCCGGCAAGTCCTTTGACCAGATCAAACTCGGTTACAATACCGGTCAGTTTTCCTTCATCGATCACCGGGAACGCACCGATGCCGAATTCCAGCATCTCGCGTGCCACCTCGTTGATCTTTTCATCCGGCGACATGGTACGGATGTTTGCTCCGGTCATGAGATCCCGTACCGGCAGGTTGAGGACTTCGTCAACAGAGCCTGTCTTCATCTCGGAGAAGACCCGGCCGCGTCCGAGGTATCCCATGATGTCGGTCGCGGTGATCATGCCGATAAGGAGATCGTCTGCGACAACCGGCAGACGGCGGTAGTCGTGATCCACCATCTGCCGCGTGACACAGTTTATCGGGACATCGGGTGCAACCACCTTCGGGTTCTTTGTCATGATCTCGTCAACAATGAGGTCTGACTCGGTTCCGGCGAGCATCTTCATGATATCGTACTCGGTCACGATGCCTGCAATGGTGTTGTCAGGATTGGTGATCGGGAAACTGCCGTGTCCGCTCTTGACCAGCAGACAGATTGCTTCCTGAATTGAGGTCGACGGTGCGAGACTGTCCACCTTCTCGGTGGCAATTGTCCGGATATTGTCGTTTAATGCAGAAAGGAGGGAACCTTTGTGGCGGTTTGTGACAAGGTTGTAACGGCTTCCTCCTCCCATCATATTGATTACGTCGGTGATGGTGACAATGCCGATGAGTTTTTTATTTCCGGGATCGGTGATCGGCAGACGCCGGAAGCTGTGCCGGCTCATCATCTGCACACCTTCAATGATACTCATCGTCGGGGGAACGGATATTACGCTGGTTGTTGCAATGCCCAGGAGACTGCTTTTCCTGCCGGCTGATTTTGTTTTTCCTTCAGCATTCGGAATCCGGGGGTTCCCCTTCTGTTGTTTTGGAATGGTTGTCATAGTGTTTTTTCATGTAAAGTGATCATCAGACTGTTTTAGATCCGTTCCTGCTCGCGGCAGTTCGGACATACCAGAATGCCGTCGACGGGCATGAGGTCTGCAGACATTGCGCCGCAGACCCCGCACATCCCGCTCTTGTCGTCCGGACGGTTGATCACGAGAAGTTCGGTTATGATCTCGTTGATCTCATTGGTGACACCGAGCAGGTCACGGACGGTTACAATGCCGGTCACGTTTCCGTCTGCGTTTGTGACAGGCAGTCTTCTCACTTTATGCTCAATCATTTTTTTTGCTGCAACGGAGACCGGCATCTCCTCGTCCACGGTGATTAAGGGGGAGCTCATGACGTCTTCCACGCGGACGGAGCCCGGCAGAAGATTTTTTGCCATTACCTTGCAGTTGAAGTCCTGTTCGGTTACGATTCCTCTGGGGCTGCCGTTTTCGGTTATGATGCAGCTGCCGACATCGTCCCTGCACATGAGGGCCGCAGCTTCTGCGGTGGTTGACCCTATGGAAATCAAGGTCGGGTTCGGTCTCATTATTTCTATCAGTCGTATATTTCCCCGGTTCTCCGGGATCTCAGGATGTATTCTCATCAGACTCATTTCACCTCCTCATGGTTTTTCTGGTGATTATTGAGTAATACTCCTTCCCAGTATAAATTCATTATCTTTTGAGCCCTTTTCAAAAATAACGCGCGGAGAATTCATCGTTTATTCTATGGGAATCCGGCATCACCTGCGGTTTTTCTTCTCCGTTGCGGGAAGTATATATACTCTGTGGGGATTGTATTTTATAGAAGTGATGATCATAGATAGAAAGTATTGGGCTTTTCTTTTTGTCTGACGTCTGTCCGGCAGTTCACTTCGAACATGAACGTTTATATTCCTTTACAACCGAACTACTACGTATCCCAATTAAGGTGTTTTCATGGCAGTAATGACGCGTATAAAAGGCTTTTTCTCAAAGCTGTTCGGTAAAAAACGGTCGCGTGTTGGAATCTACGGTCCGCCGAATGCCGGTAAGACCACGCTTGCCAACCGTATTGTCCGTGATGTAACGGGTGAGGCAATCGGTCCCGTGAGCGAGGTCCCGCATGAAACCCGTCGTGCCCGGAGAAAAGAGGGTGTTGAGATTAACAGCGGCGGCAGCAAACTCCTGATAGATATTGTGGATACTCCGGGAGTTACCACCAAGATCGACTACCACGAGTTCCTTGAATACGGTATGGATCAGGACGAGGCGGTTGCCCGTGCCCGTGAGGCAACGGAAGGTGTTGCCGAGGCTATGCACTGGCTGCGTGAGGATATTGACGGTGTTATCTATGTGCTGGACAGTACCCAGGATCCGTTCATGCACGTGAACATTATGATGGTCGGCATTATTGAGTCACGCAAGCTGCCGGTCATTATTGTTGCCAACAAGATTGATCTGCCTGATGCATCACCCCAGAGAATTAAGAGCGCGTTCCCGCAGCACCCGGTTGTGATGGTCTCCGGTCTTGAAGGAAACAACATGGATGATCTGTATGCGAAGATCTCCGAGGTATTCAGGTGAGACAAAAATGATTCAGGGCGTTCAGATTGATATGCTGTCAAGCGATCGCTTGAGCCGGATGACGTCAATGGAGAAGATTCGTCTTATTCTTGATGATGTCCGTCAGGGTTACATTGTTGTTCTGGAGAAGGGTCTGACTCCTGAGGAGCAGGGCAAACTTCTGGAGACAACGATGATGGAGATCTCTCCCGGAGGATTTTCGGGTATTGAGATCGAGACGTATCCGTCCAGCGGAG
Source organism: Methanocorpusculum vombati (assembly GCF_026891935.1). Taxonomy (NCBI): domain Archaea; kingdom Methanobacteriati; phylum Methanobacteriota; class Methanomicrobia; order Methanomicrobiales; family Methanocorpusculaceae; genus Methanocorpusculum; species Methanocorpusculum vombati. The sequence goes on from NZ_JAPTGC010000005.1 coordinate 157,240, forward strand.
GTTCAGAGGGAGGTCTCTTCTCCAAACTGTTCGGCGGAGGCAAGAGTCCTGCCGGCAGACTGATGGTGATCGGTCCGGTCGATCAGCTGAAGATGCTTACCCGCGAGAAGGACCGCCTGATTGCCTGGGCGTCTGCTGCACAGTAAACACCATTTCGTTCATCGAACAAAAATACAGCCATGCCACATAAGTGTACTCAGTGCGGGCGCGAGTTCCGCGACGGGTCGGTGGAGATCCTTCGCGGATGCCCGAGTTGCGGCGGAAAGAAGTTCCTCTACGTGAGTGACCGTGTGCGCAATGCAGATGTTTTAGAGGAGAAGAGCATCGCTGATATTGCGCAGGAAACAAAGCAGGAGGTTCTTGAGATCAGAAACCAGGGGCCGGCATCGCGGCCTACGGATATTCTGGAGCGGGTGGAGAGTGTCCGTATTGTGAGTCCCGGCAAGTATGAGCTGAATCTTGAGCGGCTTGCCGAGTCGCAGGACATTATCATCGGGGTTGACGACGGGAAGTATATGCTTGACCTGCCGTCGATGTCGAAGAAGAAACAGAAAAAGTGAGAATATCTAACAACCCCTTTTTTTCAGGATATTGTGTCGCCTTCGCTCGTCGCTTGCCATTGTAGGTGAGTTAGTGGTGAGTGGGATGGTTGGGAAAAGAAAACGCGAGATTTCGCAGATGCGCCTACCGGTGCCGAGTCGCATTTTCTTTTCGTAGCTTGCCATTGTAGGTGAGTGAGTGGTGAGTGGGCAGGATGAAAAAAGAGAACGCAGATAACGCAGATGCGCCTAACGGCGCGGCTTCGCTCATCGCATTTTCTTAACGCTGCTCGCCATCCCGCCCAGAGCTGGGCGGGCGGCGTTGCTGTCGCAAACGCAGCTAAAAATGCTCGCGAAGCTTTTTTTCTGCGTAGATGCGTTATTCTTGTGTCTTCCTTTAATTACGACCAAACATACTCGCGACACTGGCTCAGGATACGGGACAAGTGGGAGCTTCGCGAGCATTTGCCGTCGCGCTTGCGACGCATCTGCGTTATCTGCGTTTTCTTTTTCATCGTGCCCACTTACCACTAACTTACCTTACAACTCGGAGCCGTTAGGCGCATCTGCGAAATCTCGCGTTCTCTTTTTTCATCTTGCCCCTGCCGAGGACTCCCGACTATCTTAGATCATTGCGGCTCTGCCGTGCGAGTACAACGCCGCCCGCCCGGCTCTGGGCGGTATGGCGAGTGACGATCCATTCGTAAGGAATACCCAAGGGGAAGAGACAACGCCCTTTCTTCCAGCAATCTAATAAGCATTCCGCACTAATATAATAAGGAATAATTATTTTTCAGACTGCGCCCTGTTATCCCGCGTGGTTTTGAAAAATAAGTTAACTATTTGGGAGAAACATCTGCCCGCCGGGTGGTTCTTTCCAAAGGAGATCACATTTAATGACCGACAATTACGATGCGTCTCACATCACCGTTCTCGAGGGTCTTGCCCCGGTGCGTGAACGCCCTGCCATGTATATCGGCAGTACCGATACCCGTGGTCTGCACCATCTTGTCTATGAGGTTGTGGACAACTCCATTGATGAGGCTCTTGCCGGATTCTGTAAACACATCTCCATCACCCTGAATCAGGACGGTTCCTGCACGGTTGATGATGACGGACGCGGAATCCCGGTTGACATTATGCCCAAACAGAACAAGAGCGCCCTTGAAGTGGTAATGACTGTTCTGCATGCCGGCGGAAAATTTGATAAAAACACCTATCAGGTCTCGGGAGGTCTGCACGGTGTTGGTGTTTCCGTGGTCAATGCTCTTTCCACGAAACTGACCGTTGAAGTGTACCGGGGAGGAAACGTTTATTCAATGGTATTCTCCCGCGGCGGTCTTGTGCAGAAGCTGGAGAGCCGTCCGGTGACGGATGCCGAGTTCCGCGAGAGGCGCACGCGTCTGGATGCTGCCGATGCAGAGACTCCGGAGGATCTTACCGGTACGCGCATCACCTTCCAGCCGGACGGAACGATCTTTGATACGACGCACTTCGATTACGATGTTCTTGCCCACCGGTTCCGGGAACTTGCCTACCTGAACAAGGGACTGGAACTCCGGGTTGCGGATCACCGCACCGGCGATGCTGATGTGTACTGCTATGAAGGCGGTCTCCGTGAGTTTGTTGCCCACCTGAACGAGGGCAAAGAGGTGCTGCACAACGATATCATCTACGTGGATCGTTCCGACGAAGAAAATAAGATTGAGGTTGAGATTGCACTGCAGTACAACCAGACCTACAGCGAGACGCTGTTCACCTTTGTGAACAGCGTCAACACCCGTGAGGGAGGAACGCATCTGGAAGGATTCCGGTCAGCACTTACCCGCGCCATCAACAACAGTGCCCATGTAAACAAGCATCTGAAAGAGGATGTCTCGGTTAAGGGTGAGGATGTACGGGAAGGTCTCACTGCTGTCATCAGCGTCAAGATTGCAAATCCGCAGTTTGAAGGCCAGACAAAGATGCGGCTCGGCAACAGCAATGTGAAGGGCCTTGTGGACTCCATGGTCTATCAGGCACTGACGGAGTTCTTTGAGGAGAATCCGAAGGTCATTGCATCCATCGCCAAAAAAGCACAGGAAGCGGCAAATGCCCGCGAGGCAGCCCGCCGTGCAAAGGAGCTTGCCCGGAGAAAGAGTTCTCTGGAGATGTCGGGTCTTCCCGGCAAACTTGCGGACTGTTCCGAGCGCGATCCGGCAAAGAGCGAGATCTATATCGTGGAGGGAGATTCTGCAGGCGGTTCTGCGAAGCAGGGACGTGACCGGAAGTTCCAGGCGATTCTGCCGCTCCGTGGTAAGATTCTGAACGTGGAAAAGGCAATTGAACACAAAGCCCTCAAGAACGCCGAAATCCAGACGCTGATCTCTGCGGTCGGTGCCGGATACGGCGAATCATTCGATCCTGAACGTGCCCGGTATCACCACATCGTTATCATGACCGATGCGGATGTGGACGGGGCACACATCAGAATCCTGCTTCTGACCTTCTTCTACCGGTACATGAAGCCGCTGGTTGAGCTTGGCTATGTGTATGTTGCCCAGCCGCCGCTGTTCCGGATTGCCAAAGGTAAACAGGAACGCTATGTCTATACCGAAGAGGATATGCGCAGTGCGGTTGCCGAGTTCGGCGAGAAAGGTGTTGCCGTGCAGCGGTACAAGGGTCTTGGTGAGATGAACGCCGGCCAGTTGTGGGATACGACCATGAATCCGGAGAACCGGATTTTAAAACAGGTCAGAATTGAGGATGCAAGTTATGCAAACGAGATCTTTGAAAAACTCATGGGTGATGATGTGATGCCGAGGAAGGATTTCATTAAACGCCATGCAGGGGAGGTGAAGAACCTTGACATCTGAGGAGCAGGCACCTGTTGTTGAGAAGATCACTCATCGGACAGAGCCGGTGAACATCGAGGACGAGATGAAGAACTGTTTCATCGACTATGCGATGTCGGTTATCATTGGTCGTGCGATTCCGGATGTGCGTGACGGTCTTAAGCCGGTTCACCGCCGCATTCTGTATGCGATGTTCCATGATGAGAACAATACGAGCGATAAAGCCTACAAGAAGTCGGCAAAGGCAGTGGCTGCCACCATGGGTAATTATCACCCGCACGGTGATGCGGCGATTTACGATACGCTCGTGAAGATGGCACAGCCGTTTTCGTACCGGTATCCGCTGGTGGATGGTCAGGGTAACTTCGGTTCGATTGATGGTGATTCCGCAGCAGCATACCGGTATACGGAGGCCCGTCTGACAAAGGCGGCCGAGTCGCTTCTTGAGGATATCGATAAGGAGACGGTGGATTTTGTTCCGAACTTCGATGAGTCTTCGCAGGAGCCGGATGTTCTGCCGAGCAGGATTCCCAATCTTCTGGTAAACGGAACAACCGGTATTGCAGTCGGTATGGCAACTAGTATGATGCCGCATAATCTCGGTGAGGTCTGTGATCTGGTTGCGGCGTTCATTGATAAACCGGATATGCCGATCGAGGAGATGATGAAGATTCTTCCGGCGCCGGATTTCCCGACGGGCGGTATTATCATGGGTACCGACGGGGTGCGCAATGCGTATCTGACCGGTCAGGGTAAAGTGGTTGTCCGCGGTGTTGCCGAGGTTGAGGAGCGGAAGAAGAACTATGAGCAGATTGTGATTACGGAGATTCCGTATCAGGTGAACAAGGCGGTGATGATCGAAAAGATTGCTGATCTTGTGAAGAACAAGCAGATTGAGGGTATCAGCGATCTGCGTGATGAGTCTGATAAGGATGGTATCCGGGTGATCATTGAGCTGAAGCAGGGTGTGCAGGGTAATGTGATTTTAAACCAGCTCTATAAGCACACGCCGCTGGAGAGTTCGTTTGGTATCACGAACCTTGCGATCGTTGAGAAGAAGCCGATGATTCTTTCGCTTGCGGAGATTCTTCGTCATTTTATTTCTCACCGGATGTCGGTTGTCCGCAGACGTTCGCAGTTTGATCTGCGGAAGGCTGAGGAGCGTAAGCATATTCTGGATGGTCTTCTGAAGGCGCTGGATATGATCGATGAGGTGATCGCGACTATCCGGGGTTCTCCCGAGGTTGCGGCGGCGCAGGTTGCCCTCGTTAGTAAGTTTGGGTTTTCCGAGCCGCAGGCGGATGCAATTCTGAAGATGCAGCTGCGGCGGCTCGCTGCTCTGGAACAGCAGAAGATTATCGATGAGAAGAATGAGCTTCAGGTTATCATCGATAAGCTGAACTGGATTTTAGCTTCCGATGAAAACATTCTGTCGGTCGTGAAGGAAGAGACGGCGGAGATTCGCGGAAAGTATGCGGATGAGCGCCGGACGAAGATTGATTATTCGGCGAACACGGATATGGATGTTCTGGACTTCATTGAGGACAAGCAGGTTCTGGTGATGCTGACTTCGCAGAATTATATCAAGCGGATGCCGCTTGATTCCTGTCGCCAGCAGCGCCGCGGAGGCCGCGGTGTGACGGGTATGACGACGAAGGACGAGGATTCGGTGGATAAGGTGTTCCTTGCAAGTACGCATGATTATCTGCTGTGTTTCACGAACCGCGGCCGTGTCTACTGGCTGCGGGTGCATGAGATTCCGGAAGGTTCGCGTCAGAGTAAGGGTAAAGCGATTGTGAATCTGCTGAATCTGACGGATGAGGATGTTACGGCGGTTATTCCGCTGCGGAACTTTGAGTCGGATAAGTGTCTGTTCTTTGCAACGAAGATGGGCAAGGTCGGTAAGATGTCTGAGGAGTTGTTCTCGCGCCCGCGGTCCGGCGGTCTGATTGCGATGACGATTCTTGAGGGAGATGAGCTCGTGGACGTGATGGTAACGGACGGGTCGTGCGATGTTGTTCTGACGACATGGCTTGGTCAGAGTCTGCGGTTTAGTGAGGATGAGGTGCGGTCGACCGGTCGCGGTGTGCAGGGTGTGAAGGGTATCACTCTGCGCCGCGGTGATTCGGTCCGTGCGCTGACGCTGGTTGAGAAGGATCATCTGCTGACGATTACGGAGGGAGGTTACGGGAAACGGACTGCCTTTGATGAGTTCCGCGGCAAGGGACGCGGGACGATGGGTGTCCGCAATATTGTGACGAATCTTGAGCGCGGCGGGGTGGTTTCTTCACTTGCGATCGGTGATGATGAGGAGATTGTGATTACAACTGCGGGCGGTGTGGTGATGCGCACGCAGGCAGGCGACATTTCGATTCAGAAGCGGAGCACCCAGGGTGTCCGTATCATCCGGGTGGATGAGGGTGATAAGGTCACAAGCATTGCGGTTGTTCCTGCGGATGAAGAGGAGGAGGAGTCTTCCGAGTCTCCGTTACCGGAGGATGCGGAGCAGCAGAGTCTGTTCCCTGATGAGGAGTAATCCTCTTCCCCATTATTTTTTTTCAAAAAGTGTGCTCCGGTTTGGAGCCGGAGATTTTTTTTATTTTGTCGGTTTCTGCCGGGGTTTTTATAGTCCCATTCTTTTGCGCATTCCTTCGGGTACGTGTTCTACGTAGGGTCTTTGTATTCCGTGGTTTTTCATGGCGGATGCGACGTTTGTTCTGGTGCATCCGAGCATTTCACATATTTCGCGGATGCTGTATCCTGATCTGAGGAGGTTGAGGAGGATGTGGCGGTCGGCGAGTTCGGGGTAGTGGTACCAGCATTTCATGGTGTTTTCCGTGGGATGATTTTTGGGCGTGCGGGTTTGTGGCTGGTGATGAGGTAGGGTTCTGCTTCTTCGGGCCGGAGGATTTTTTGGAGGTCGCCGATGTTTGCGCAGGCGAGGGTGTCGGTTCGTGCGGGGTCGGTTTTTCGGGCGAGCCGGTAGAGTTCGGTTCTGCCGATGATTTTTTCTGCGTCGGTTGCTTTGAGGTGGATGATTTTTTGGTAGGTTGCGGGGAGGTTTTTTCGGAGGAGGTCGAGGTTGATCCTGCGGTACGGGATCTGCGGCTGGAGGAGTTCGTACTGCGGGTTCTGGAGGTTGTTGGTGATGATGGCGGTTACTGCGGTGTGGTATTGCGCGTTCATGAGGGGGATGAGGGCGGCGAGGGCGTTTTCGAGGTCTTCACACCAGAGGGCCTGTTCGTAGGTGTCGGCGGGTCTGGGCCAGTGGGGGAGGATGGCGGTGTTGAGGAGGTCGGCGGGGGTGATCTGGGGGGTCATGGTTTTTTTATCCTTGGTTTGTGTGGTTTTTTGTGTGATTTTTTTGTGTTTGTTGGTCTTTTGTGTGTGGGCGTGTGGCATATTTCCGCTGTTTGTTGGTCTTCTATGTGGGTAAGACGAGGAAAGATCAACGCGAGATTTCGCAGATGGCGCCTACGGCGCGGAGTCGCAAGCCCGTAGGTCTTGCTCCGCTCCCCCTTGCGGGGTCGCCTTCGCTCGTCGCATTTTTTTAACGCTGCTCGCCATCCTGCCCGGAGCCGGGCGGTTGCTCGTTGCAATCGCACGGCAGAGCCGTGCTCCACTCCCCCTATCGGGGTCGTTATCGCAAACGCAGCTAAAAATGCTCGCGAAGCTTTTTTGCTGCTTGGGAGGTTTGTATTGCTTCGCGAGCATTTGCCGTCGCGCTTGCGATAGCAACGCCACCCGTCCGCTCGGACGGGATGGCGAGCGACGAAGAGCAAATGCGATGAGCGAAGCAGCGGCGCGAAGCGCCGCATCTGCGTTATCTGCGTTTCCTTTTTCATCCTGCCCACTCCGGAGATTCTCACACTATCTTAGATCATTGCTGTTCATGGGGAGTTTTTTAGTTCACGTCAATCTGCGTGAGGATTCCCCGCAGTCCCCGCTGATGATTTCATCCACGGGTGGTTCCAGTTCGGGACCGTTTTTCCGTT